>DODI01000416.1:0-3437 GCA_003509045.1 Planctomycetota bacterium
CCCTCTTGTCAGCGTCTTCTCCCTCGAATAGGCTATGGGCTTCGTTCAATTGGTACATGGAGAGGTTATAGACATGAAGCGGATGATGATGCTCCTGGGCGCTCTTCTGGTCACAATCCCGATTCGGGCGGTAGAGCCCGAAGTCGCGGTCAGCGACGTATCCACTGGCCTGCGCCCCTTCTTTGAAAGGTATGATGCGGATCGCGGCAACCTGGATCGCTTCTACAATATTCCACTTTCAAAAAACGATCATCAGCGCAAGCTGGATTTCTACAAGGAGCAGCTTGGGGCCCTCGGTAAGATTGATTTTGAAGGGCTCAGCCGCGCGGGGCAGGTCGATTACCTGTTGCTTCGCAATGAGATCGTTCACACCAGGAAGCGCATCCTCAAGGAGGGGGCTCTCGATGCCGAGGTGGTCTCGCTTCTGCCTTTCTGGGAGCCGATTGTCAAACAGCTCGAATCCCATCGCCGCCTGGAGGTGGCCGATGGAAAGAGGGTCGCGGCCCATATGGAAAATATCGAGGGGCTGATCTCAGCCGCTCACTCCAGGCTCGATGGCTCTTTGAAGGAAGCCAGGAAGACCTGGGGCAAGGACAAGGCAGCCAGGGCCCATCGAAGAGTCCGAGATCTTGATCGAGCGGTTTCAAACTGGTTTCGTTTTTACAACGGCTACAGTCCCCTCTTCTCCTGGTGGGTGAAGCGGCCTGCCGGGCGAGTTAATGAGGCCCTGGGTGAATACGCTAAACTCATCAAGGAGCAGCTGGTAGATCGAGCCAACAAGAAGCCGCAGGGGCCAGATGGCCTGGTCGGGGATCCGATCGGAGCCGAGAAGCTCCTGGAGGAGCTCGAGCGCGAGATGGTCGCCTATACGCCTGCGGAGCTGGTGCAGATCGCCCGGCGGGAGTTCGCCTGGTGTGATCGTGAGATGGCTAAGGCCTCCCGCGCGCTTGGGTACGGGGACGACTGGCGCAAGGCGCAGGACCATGTGAAAAACCTGCATGTGAAACCCGGGGACCAACCCAAGCTCATCAAGGAGCTCGCGCTTGAGGCAGAGAAGTTCTTAGAGGAGCGTAAGCTGCTGACCATTCCCCCGCTTTGCAAGGAGACCTGGAGAATTCAGATGATGTCGGCGGACCGCCAGCGGGTGAATCCGTACTTCACCGGCGGCGAGGTGATCAGCGTTTCCTTTCCAACCGATGAGATGGCCCACAAAGACAAGCTCATGAGCATGCGCGGAAATAACATTCATTTTTCCCGAGCCACTGTTCATCACGAGCTGATTCCCGGCCATCACCTGCAGGGCTTTATGACGGCGCGCTACCGGGCATATCGAAGGAGGTTCAATACTCCTTTCTGGACTGAAGGCTGGGCGCTTTACTGGGAGATGCGACTCTGGGACCTGGAATTTCCAAAATCACCCGAGGATCGGATCGGGATGCTGTTCTGGCGCAAGCACCGCTGCGCAAGGATCATTTTCTCGCTCGGATTCCACCTGGGGACGATGAAGGCGGGAGAGGCTGTGGATTTTCTTGTAGAGCGGGTAGGCCATGAGCGGCGCAATGCCACTGCAGAGGTGAGGCGTTCGATCCAGGGCGGCTATTCGCCGCTCTACCAGGCGGCCTATATGCTCGGGGCCCTGCAGATCCGGGCCCTGCAGCGGAAGCTGGTAGGGGAAGGAAAGATGACCGACAGGCAGTTTCATGACGCGGTCCTGAGGCAGAACTCGATTCCTATCGAGATGCTCCGCGCCGCGCTCGACAGGGATGTGAAGCTTCCCCGAGACTACAAGCCCGGCTGGAAATTCGCGAAGGACGGAGGCTCCCGTTAGACCGGCTCCGGCCGGTCATTCGCAAACGCTGTTCTCGCAGCCAAGGGAGATGTCTTCTTCCAGGTCCGAGCGGCCGCATTCCGTCGGCGCTGGGAGAGCCTCGCCTCCGAGGAAGAGGAAGTTCAAGCTGTAGATCGCATCGGTTATGTCGATGCCGCCATCACCGTTCGCGTCGGCTGCGGCCCTGCAGCCAAGCACCTCGCCGCCGAGGAAGAGAAAACGAAGGATGGTGATCGGGTCCGAGATGTCGAAGGTCGAGTCGCTGTTGGAGTCCCCGCGAAGGAACGGCCCGATGCCGCTGGGGGGGATGCTCACGATGGATATTCGCCAGTCATTTCCGGTCAGCCCCGGCAGCGTGCCGCCGGGCGAAACCACGAGGGTGAAGCGGGCCGAGGCCAGGTTGCCGCTGATGTCGAAATAGCCGAGATAGTTGGTGTCTCGAGAGATGTGGGGCTGGAAGCCGGCGACCCACAGCTTGGTGCCGTCGCCGCTGACATCCATACTGTTCAGCGGCGAGATCGGATCGAGTCTCGGCAGCGTTCCGGGAGAGGCGCCGCCGCTGACGAAGCTGCCGTAGGCGATGGTCCCGCTGCGGCCTGAGAAGTAGGTGCCATCACTCTGGCGTACGGCGGTCGCGTGACTGTCAAGCACTCCGGAGATGCGCGGGTTGTAGGGGGCGGACCAGCTTCCGTCCTCGACCTGGTCCCAGGCGCGAAAGCCGTTGCTCCCGTTGTGTGTGTAGAGCGTGTTGCCGTAGACGACCTGGTAGATTTTCGAATCCGTCGCGGCGGTATGGACTCCCATGTCGGTGGCCGTGTCGGTGATGGGATTGTAGTGCCAGAGACGGCCTCCGCCTCGGGTGTGTGCGTAGATCTCACCATTCTGCGGCCCCCTGATGAAAATGTCGGGATGCTGCTCGCCGCCCCCCCTGTTGTCAAAACCCCTGATTCTCGTCGCCGGGGCCGCCACAGCCGGGTTCAGAAGGTCTCCGAGCGGAACGCTCCACTCGGCTGGAGAATCTCCCTCGGCGAAGTACAACGTGTCGTTGGCCTCATGATAGTAGGCGGCCCGTGCTCCCCAGGGGACGTTTTCTACAGGGGGCAGGTTTTCGATGAATGCGAGGCTGCCGCCATTTACATCGTAGATGGCACCGCCTCCGTTTGCCTGCGTTCCCACGATGAGGTAGTCGTCGGCAAACGCACAGCCGGCCGCGAAGCAAAGGAACAGGAATCCGGAAATCGTCTGGAGGCGTTTCATAGCCGTGTCTCCCGCGGAAAACAGGGGTTTTTTCTCAGAGAAGCACTTTGAGGAGTTCTTTATTTCGCCTCTGCCACCTTGACCACGTCGATCTGGATGAACTGGCCGTGGTAGGGCTTCGGAGAGATCTCGGGAATGGTGAGCTTCTTGAAGTTAGAGATCAGCTTACCGTTCTGGCCATCACCCGAGAGCGTCAGCACCGCGCCGCCATCGACCCTGATCGTCCTGGTGTAGTCGATCGTGAAGATCTTGTGTCCTACCCGATCCTGCCTGTTGAGGAAGTAATGGGACTTGGGAGATGAGACCTCGATCTTGTAGATGTTGTAGGTCTTGTTGTTGGGCCCGCCGCCGA
>DODI01000416.1:3831-5414 GCA_003509045.1 Planctomycetota bacterium
GTGACATCGTAGGACTTTCCCTTGTCGCCGCCGAAGTTCCTGGTCGTCTTGAAGTTGTCGGTCTTGTTCGGGTCGCCCTTGACCAGGGCCGAAGCGCAGTCAGCTCCCTTTCTCGGCTTGTCGGGCATCTTTCCTTTGCAGGGGAATTCGAAACGATAGCCGTTGAGTGAAGCTCCGGGGCCCTTTGCCTTCGCCGGCTCAACCTTTTTTTCCTCCGCCGGATTTTTCTCGGCGTAGACACCGCTCAGCAGGAGGCCCGAAAACAACAATGCCAAAATCCCAAAGGTCAGTGATCCAGTAACGAGCTTGTAGTTCATCCTGTTTCCTTTGCAAGAAGAGTGTCAGTTCCAGGCGTTTCTCTGTGTGCAACGAGCTGTGGACATTCTAGGTCGCAGGCTTTGATCCGGTCCCATCAAAAAACTCCTTTTTCTCGCGCACGTGGTCCGTTGTCTTCCTTGCCCTCCCGCGGAGCTACCGGTATCGTTTCTACGCGGTGAGGCCAACCCTCAGAGGAATCGTAATCACCGGGGTGTCGTATATCGAGACGGTCAGAGCTGCTTCACGGGGAGTGAAAGTATGAACTCGAAGACTCTTCTGTTACTGGCTTTTATCTCTGGTCCCCTTATCCCCCAGGTTTTTTCAGCCGAGGGGCAGCTCTCTTCTTTCCAGGGCGAGGCGAAGTTCGCGATCGAGGGGATTTACGGAAAAGGGAGACAGCCGAACGTGGTCGTGGCTATGGATGGGACGGTCCTCGCGACCTTCGTCTCAGGGGAGGCCCTCCTGGTTCGTCGCAGCGAGGATGGAGGGAAGACGTGGGGCGCTCCGATCATCCTTGGCAAGTACAAGCACATCTTCAGCGGCGGAGGCGTGACGGTAGACGAAACCAGCGGCGGCATCTTCGTGTTCGCGGAGAAGTACCGGTGGCCTGCGAACCCGCCGCCGCCGACTGTTTACCAGAGCGGGGATCATGGCAGAACCTGGCAGGTCCAGGAGACTGTCATCCACCCGACAAAGAGCGGACACAGGCTCACCATGCACATGGCCGAGCATGGCATCACCCTGCGGCGCGGAAAGCACAAGGGTCGGCTGCTTCGCCCGGCGCGTTTCTACGGTAAGACCGGAGACCGGCGGGAAAACTTTCCGAAGATGTACAATATCGCCATCTACAGCGACGACGGAGGCAAGACCTGGTTCCCGAGCAGTCCCTTTCCCGTTATGGGGACTGGCGAGGGCTGCGTCGCCGAGCTGTCCGATGGCCGTATCTATTACGACTCGCGCCGGCATTGGGATCCGCCCGGAAGCAAGTACGACAGGTCGATGCGCTGGCATGCCTGGAGCGACGATGGCGGTGTGACCTGGAAGGAGCCCGCGATCTCGAAGGTGCTGCCGGACGGCGCTCGCGGTTCCATTGGCGGCGGCAGCGGCTGCATGGCGGGGCTCGTTCGACTGCCGGTCAAGGACCGGGATATCCTGCTCTACAGCAGCTGCGACAGCCAAGGCGGCGACCGCAAAGATGTCAGTGTCTGGGCCAGTTTCGATGGGGCGAAGACCTGGCCTGTCAAGCGCCGGGTCTACAAGGGGCC
>DODI01000286.1:0-2762 GCA_003509045.1 Planctomycetota bacterium
CGAATGAAGGGACCCTCGGAAATCGTCAAGGAGTCCTGGAGTCTCGGAGATGTCGAGTTTGAGCGTGCGGAAAATTTCCGGGTTCCCGTTGCCCGGCTCTTCGGCTACGTCGCCGACCTGAGAAACCTGCCATCCTGGAGGCAGGAGGTCAGGAAGGTTGAGCGTCTCTCCAGCGGCGAAGGAGCGGCCGTTCCCGGCGACAGCTTTGTTCTCGATGTCCTCCATGGCGATAGCCCGGTGGAGGTCAGAGTTGAGATCAGCGCACTTGAGAAGAATCGTCTGCTGGAGCTGGAGATCTCTTCGAGCTCTTATCGGGCGCTCGAGCTCTACCGATTTGAAGAGGACGGAGGTAACACACGTCTCAAATTTTCCTTTAAGGCCAGGAGGCCCGGCCTCCTGGTGCGGACCCTGGCGCTCTTCATGGGCTCCTCCTTCAGGGAGGATCTGGACAAGAAACTGGCGAGTCTCAGGTCCGCGGTCGAGGAGAGAGAGAGCGTCAGGAGCCGCCTGCGGCAGTATGGATCCGCGGTTCACGAGCGGTTGTGTCCCGACTTCGAGGAGGCGCGCGTCAGCTATCCTCCAGCTTCAGTCCTGCTGCTGGGCTTGAAGCAGGAGCATGTGCTCGATGTCTATGCTCGCGACAGGGGTGGGGACCTCGCGTTCATTCGTCGTTATCCAGTGCTGGGAGCGAGCGGGACGGCCGGTCCGAAACTGCGTGAGGGTGACCGCCAGGTACCCGAGGGGGTCTATGCAATCGATGAGCTCAATCCGAACAGCCGCTTTCACCTCTCACTCCGGGTCGGCTATCCCAACGCGTTTGACCGAGCCCGGGCGAAGGAAGCGGGCCGGGCCGACCTCGGCGGCGATATCATGATTCACGGTGGGGACTCATCGGCAGGTTGCCTTGCCATCGGAGACAAGGCGGTCGAGGAGCTCTTTGTTCTGGCCGCGGATTGCGGTCTCGCAAATACCAGGCTGGTTCTCAGTCCGGTCGATTTCAGGAAGCGGGAGCTGCCCCTGTCGTGCTGGAACCGGGCTGCCTGGACGGAAGAGCTCTACGATTCGATCAGGAGCGAGCTGGCTGACCTGCCGGAGGCGGAGGCCGGGCTCTCCGGAGGGCTGGGAGCCGTAGGGATATGAAACAGGCGAAAATCCATTTTCTCGGAACGGGAGATGCCTGGCATTCCGAGGGGCGGCACCACCAGGCGGTCCTCCTGAGGCTGGCCGAGGGGAACGTATTGGTAGACGCCGGCTCGACCGTCTGTCTCAGCCTTGACCATGCCGGGCTTGGCACCGCCGAGCTCGACAGGATTTTCATCACGCATCTGCATGGCGATCACATCGCCGGCTGGCCCTTCCTGCTGTTGAGGATGGTATTCCAGGATGAGCGCGAACGGCCTCTGACGATCTCCGGGCCGCCGGGTACGCGGGAGACCTTCGAGAGCCTCGCCCGGCTCTGCTACAGCGATTCCTCGCTCTACGAGAAGATCGCCTTCGAGATACTCTACGAGGAGCTCCCTGCCGGCGAGCGTAGGGGCGTCGATGGTTCCGGGCTCCTGGTTGATACCTTCGCGATGGCTCATCACGCCACCTCGATCGGCTATGTCTTCTCTTCGGAAGGATCCCGCATCGGAATCAGCGGGGATACCGGCTGGTGCCCGGGACTCGAGCGGCTGGTGGGTGCGAGCGATACGCTCGTTCTCGAGTGCACCACGGTGGAGGAGGCGGGAGCGAAGCACCTCTCGCTCGCGGACTTTCGCGCCCACCAGGGCTTTTTCGAGGGCAAGAGAACGTTTCTCGTTCACCTTGGGGCTGGTGTTGACGCGGCTCTTGCGAGCGAGCCGCTCGCCGGGGTTGAGGCCGCCAGCGACGGCCTGGTAGCGGTGCTCTGAAGTTCAGCCAAGGAAATAGAGTCCGGCGTAAATTTTCGGATCGATGAGACAGCCCCGCTCTACCGCAGCGGCCAGCCAGGCGTCCAGCTGGTCAAGGCCGATGGCGTGTACCGTGATGTCCTCGGACTCATCGCCGCCCCCAGGGCCGGCTTTGCGCAGGCCCGTGGCTCTCAGGAGTGTCTGGATCTCGCTGGTAAGCCCCGCGGATGGGGGCCCCTCACAGAGGAACTCGATGTTCTCCGCCTCGTAGCCCGTCTCCTCGAGCAGCTCTCGATGCGCAGCCTCCTTGAAGTCCTCGTCTCTCGCCTCCGGCAGGTCTCCCGCCAGCCCCGCCGGCAGCTCGATCACCCGCGCTCCGACCGGGACCCGGTGCTGTTCGACCAGCACCAGCTCGTTCATATCGGTGACCGCGAGAATCACCACGACCCCGGAGGAGCCGACACGCTCGACGTATTCCCAGCCGCCGAGCTTGAACATCTCCAGGAAGCGTCCCTGGTGCAGTATTTCTTTTCGGGGCTTTTCTTGCGCCATGGGAATCTTTTTCAGCCTATAGGATGGAAGGAGTAGAGCTTTGCGGCCCGCAGCTCAAATTTCAGTCGGATCCGTGATGACCGCCCCGTAGACGATGGGTTTGATGGCCTGGCCGAGCTGGCGCATCGGGAGCTGCTGGCTCAGGGTGATGACCACCAGATCCTCGCGCGGCGAGAGCCAGAACTCGGTGCCGGCCCCGCCGAGCCACTCGTATTCGCCGATCGAGGATGGCTCTGAATCGAGCTTCCGGATCCTGACGGCGAAGCCTAGGCCGAAGCCGCGTCCTGCAGGCCCGTAGCTGATTTCGCCGACGCCTGGCGGCAGCTGGTTGCGTGTCAT
>DODI01000374.1:0-3510 GCA_003509045.1 Planctomycetota bacterium
CTTCACCTCCCCGGTCACGCTGCGGACTCCGGCAGGCGCGGCCATCTTGGGATCAAACGTCTCCGTCTGGGAGGGACCACCGTGCATAAAGAGAAAGACCACGGACTTGTCCTTTACCACGCTGCCGGCCTCAGCCGCCAGGGCCTTGGCGGCAAGCAGGTTGGACAAACTGAGACCACCAAGTCCCAGGCTGCCGATTCGAAGAAAACTCCTTCGTCCAAGATTTTTTTCGGTAAAAGAAAGCATGGCTGGCCTCCCTCGGTGCCATGCATAGCTTACCTGAGCGACCGCTATAATCCAAGAACCACCAGCCAGGGGAGACTTCCTGTGCCCAGCCGACCGGAAGCGGTTATGCTCGACACCTTGAACGTTTACGGGTTTTACTATGCGGCTGACTCCTATTCAAAAGAACCCGTTAGCACTCGCTGAATCGGAAGCTATATTGGACTTTTTCAAACCAGGGTCTGCCTGATCGAATCATGAATACTCACTACGCATTTTCCCGGATTTCCAGCCCCGCCCTCGCCCTTGCCGCCCTTCTTCTCACTGGCCCATCCCTTCCGGCCGCTGGTGGAAAACCCTCCACAGCGGCCGAATTATTCGGACTCGCGAAGATCTGGGATGTAGAGATTCGCATCAGCGAAGAAGCCTACCGTACCCTCGCTCCGACGCAGGGCCGGGGCTTTGACAGGGACTACCCCTACGCGGAGGGGCGGGTGGCGATCGCGGGACACCTCCCGCTCAAGGTCGGCCTGCGCTACAAGGGAAACTCGAGCTATTCATCCGCAAGCGGTACGAAGAAAAAGTCCTTCAAGGTTGATTTCAACCGCGTGATCACCGACCAGGAATTCCTGGGAATGACCAAGCTCAACCTCAACAACAACATCCTCGATCCCTCCCAGGCCAGGGAGGCCCTCGCCTTCCAGATGTTTACGGACATGGGACTGCCATCCTGCCGGACGGCCTTTGCCCGAGTCCACCTCCAGGTCGGCAAGGACAAGAAAAGCGAATACCTCGGGCTCTACACCATGGTGGAGCAGGTCAACTCGGCATTTCTCAAGGGGCGCTTCGGCACAGGAAAGGGGCTGCTCCTCAAGCCTGAGCGCAACAACTCCTTCCCCTATCTCGGCGAAAGGTGGAAAGACTACGAGAGCAGCTATGTTCCCAAGACCGAGACCTCGCCGGAATTTCATAATCGCCTGATGGAATTTTCCCGCTTCGTAGAAGAGAGTAACGACAAGGAGTTCACCGAGAAAATCACAGGCTATGTCGACATCAGTGAATTGATGAAATTCACCGCCCTCCACGCCGTACTTTCCCACCTCGACAGCTTCCTGCTTCGAGGACACAACTTTTACATTTACCTACCCAGGAGCGATGGAAAGTTTCACTGGCTGCCCTGGGACGTCAACAGCACCTTCGCAGGCCACCGCAGCGCCGGCAGCGCGGCGCAGCAGATGAACCTGAGCATCACCCAGCCATATACAGACAACGTGAAGCTGCTCGCGCGGATCATGAAAATAAAAGCGGCTCGAGTTGAATACGAAAAACAGTTGGGCTCTGTTCTCGCGGGCCCCTTCAAGCCCGAGCTTCTCCGCTCCAGGTTGAGCCGAATCGAAGAGACCATCAGCGCTGCCGTCTCTAAAGATCGCAACACCGACTTTGCCCGCTTTAAGGCCAACTACACCAAGCCAGAAGAGAAAAGCGGCTCCAGCCGCCAGGCTCCACGGGAATCCACTCGGGATGGCGCCCGCAGCGGCATGCAGCAGAAGCCCTCTCTCACCGCCTTTATCGCGAAACGCACCGCGTCAATCCTTGCGCAACTCTCAGCCGGAGCCGAGGGGTATATCCCGCGAGCCTCCACTCGCAGATCACGCGGAGGCCGGGGAGAACGACCCGAAGAAAACAGCCGCCGACCGTCGAGAAGCCCATTCCCACGCCGAGCTCCTCCGGGAAATTAGGCTGCAGGCCATGCAAAGCCCGATGTGATCAGGCTCCCCCGGAGTTTTCTTTCCGCAAGCCGAAATGCGAAAGCAGCCCCCGGGAGATGATCGAACCCTGGACTTTCGCCACGGACTCGGAGAGCCCCTTCACCTCTGGATTCCCCAAAACCGACATGATCTTGTCGATCTCCCTGTAGTAATCCGGCTCGACCTTAGTGATCAGCTTACGGCCCTTCGCGGAGATCGAAACAAGCCTGGCTCGCTCATCGGAAGAGTCCACCTTACGAGTCACCAAACCGCGCTCATGGAGGCGCCCGACAAGGCCGGTCACGTTTGCCGGCTTTACAAGCAACAGCTCACAAAGCTCATTCTGCCGGCACCCCATCGGACGGGTATACATGAGGACCATCAAAGTATTGAACTGGGCCTGGGTCAGTCCTCTCCCACGAAAAAACTCATTACCGATCTTCTGAAGAAGGCCGCCAAGACGAACTATGTCCGTCAGGAGCTGGTAACTTTTACTCTTCCGTTCTGGGGGCATGCACTCTGTATCCTAATTGTGATAGCAATTTACGATGCGACAGGAGACGACAAACACGTCCTCTTGGCAAGGCTTTGAACCAGGATTTTTTTACGTGGTCAGAACTTTCCGGATGGTGGGCATCCGGGAACCAGGGCATCTATAGAGTTACGCGGTTTCAGCCATAAAAAAACCGCCGCGCCCCGACCACAAGCTCTCAGCCCCAGCTGGAAAAGCCTTCTCAGGAAACAGGCTTCTTCTTATTCTTACTTTTCTTGAGAACCTTGGCGTTTCTAACGATCACGGCCTTCATGACGGCGGCTACCTGCTTGGCGCTTGGCTTGCCGGGGAGAACCTTGACCACCTTGCCGGCGCAATCAACAAAAACCAGCGAGGGAGAGACTCTCAGCTTGTAGCGCCTGGCGAGCTTGGGATCTATCTTGGTGGCATCCACCTCGACAGCATGAAAGTTCTTGGCCGCGTCGGTAACAGCTTTCTGGCGGAGAACCAGCTTCCCCATCGTCTTGCAGGCCACCCCAGCAGATCCATTGCAATTTCCGTGAACGAAGAACATGACCGGCTTGCCAGTCTCAGCAGCCCGTTGCACAACGGATAATTCGCTGCCGGGGCCAGCCTTGGCGCTCTTGCCGGGCTTGACCTTTGTCCGCCCAGCCCCGGAACCATCTTTCGGTTCTTCCTTTCCGGTCTTCTCAAGTCGGGTGAGAACCTCGACGGCCTCCCACTTGATGACAGGCAACGTAGCCCCAACGAGGCTACCACAACCTCCCCGTCATCCAGCCCTCAGAGCCGGGTGAAGAGAAATAATGGAAATCACCGTAACGATAGCTAAAAGAAACTTCATAAGGCGTGCCTTTAGGCTCAGAACTCTTTGCAATGCATCATCGGCAGAATACAGCCGCAGAACCGCCAAGACAAGAAAAACCGCTTCTCCCTGTCTTCCCGTAAAGCTTCTCAAAGCTCCTTGAGACGAATATTTCGCCAGCGAACCTGCTTCCCGACCCGGTCCTTGCGCTTCCCGACCCCATG
>DODI01000205.1:0-7218 GCA_003509045.1 Planctomycetota bacterium
CAGAACCAGCGGACCAGCCACAGCCATCGGAATATTCACGCTGCCGATGTGATTCTCTATGATTCCCTTCAGATCCGCAGGCTCGTCCGTGCCCGCGCCATCAAGGCGCATGCCGGTCTTGTCCTCTAGCCATTGAAGCCGGTTCTCACTGTCACCGGCCTCGAATCCACGGGGCGGGAGGGCTCTTGCCATCCTAATCTCTCCAACATTTTTGAAACCCAAAGACTAACTGAGCACCCGACCTACTTCCAATGTAAATAAGTCCTTCCAAAACTTGGAGTTACACAAAATATTATCGTCCTATAGACGATGTAAGCCCAAACCGTCGGAAAGTAAGGTCAGGACCAGACAAAGATCTCGTCACGATCGGCGCTGTAACCGATGAAGGTCGCCAGCACGATGCGTGGATCGACACCGGCGAGTCCCGGCACCTCGTGGATCATCCGGGTATTGAAAAAGTACAGGTCGCCCGGCTCGAGCACTACCTCGACCTGTTCAATACCCTTTTCAGCGGCGTAATCATGGAAGGTTCCAGCCTCGAGATAGGGATCCACCTCCGGCTCCCAGGGACAGCGATGGATGATGCCCTGGGCCGTGCGGTCGCCCGCCGATGTGTTCTGCAGCACCAGCACCCCGGCGAACTGGTGCTCAAAGGAATGAACCGCGTAGCTGGCCCGCTTCTCCCGCAAGCGGACCGAATCGAAATGCGGCGCGTAGGCGTAGCCGCCGTAATGTGCCCGCAGGATCGCCGGCCCGTAGAGACTGCCATCGCTCTCCCGCGCGGTCTGAACCTTCTTGTCGACGGAAAGCTCCTGGAGGCTGCCGTAGATCAGGCTGACCGGGTCGCAGTCCTTATCGAATAGCCGCGAAAAGAGCTCGCGGGTCTGGCGGCTGTGATCAAAAAAGGCCTCACGGTCCTCCCCCCGGTAGCCCAGGCTGGTGCCGATGTCTATGCGGACGTGCTCCCGCCTGGTCTGTTGGCGGTAGTGTTCAATCCCTATAGATTCCTCGGCCGTCGCCCGGGAGAAGAAGCCCTCGGGGACGGCGGCGCTCAGGAACTTATCGGGAACCGGTTCACGCGGATCGTAGAGATGCCCTCGCTCGATGAGCCTGTCGACCAGGGAGCTGCAGCTCGAAGGCTCAAAAACTCCGCGAAGGACAATGGCGGCAACTTCTCCAAGGGCGAGCGCTTCGAGAGGGCGGCTAAAGCGCTCGCGCGCGCGCGCGACATCTGGCTCGGACACGGTCCACGACATGTTCAGCTCCTCGCCCCCAACATCACCAGCCGTCGGCCAGCTCGGGGCAGGTGTCTTTCAGTATCTCGAAGATCGCCCTGCGGTCTTTCAAGCCGAGATGGGCGTAGTCATCGCCAGGCGAACTGGCCGTCAGCACCTTGCGCAGCTCCCGCCTGATGTGAACCATGACCCGCGAAGGAAGCTTCCTGAACGACTCGGTGTAGACCATGTAGCTCATGGGATATTTAAACAGCCGGGTAACGAGATCGAGCTGGTACAAGCTGCGGCCCTTCCTGTCACGAGGTCCCCTGGCCGAAAACTCCCTGGCAAAGCCGGAGGTCCCCTTCACGGGAGCTCGAAGCCTGAATTCACCTGTAAAAAGCATGTATTTCAGGAGATCGTTCCCGGCCCGGGCAACCAGCCGCTGAGAGAGGTCGCTGCGGAAATCCTTATTCGATTCAAGAGCCTTATCGTAATACCTGCCCCGGACCTCCTCGTAACGGGCCCGGGTGACCAGGTTCTGCATCTGGCTCTGGTGCTCGAGTACCATGAGCGCCACGATATCGCTATGCGCAGACAGGTAGGGACGCGTATCAAACCAGCCGGAGAGGTCGGATATGTTGGCGCCCTGGCTGTAATCAATCTCCGCCAGCGGCTGGCTCCTGTCAGTCAGCAGGTTACCCATGTGAAGCATCTTCCCATGGGTTCCGGTCACATAATACCCGCCCCAACGCTCTGAAAACGGGCTGGTATGATCCGACACGTAATAACCGAAGTTCAGAACCGGCTGTCCATCGGAGCCGGTGTACAGACTTCGGACCACGGGCCCCGGCACGTCCCTGGTTCGTGGGCGTGCATGGCATTGAAGACACTGCCCCTTGTCGCGCAGCAGGCGGGGTTTCGCTCCATTCTCCTGTTTCAGGCTATAGAAGACGGCCCCGAGCGAGGGGTCGGAGGCGATCAGCTCGATGACCTCGCCACCCTGGACCCAACCGACGTAGGCCTGCTCGTTGAAATAAAGAGCCCGTGGGCGCGACGGGGAGATCTTCCGCAATTGGGCGCTAGATTTCGAGAAAACGAGAGCCTGGGTTGATTTGGAGATCTTCAAATGCTGGAGAACCGAATCCAGATACCCCCTCGGTTCCTTAAAGACGAGCTCCACCTTGCCCGAATCGATACCCGACTGAAGCCTGGTAACCACGTTGCTGGCGGGTCTCTTGTGATAGTTAATCGGCTCCCGTTCAAAATCAAAGAGCCCCTGCGCATGAGCCGTCGCGCACGGCCATCCTATCAGCTCCAGGCTGAGCAACAGCAGGCAGGCTTTCATAGTGGTGATCGCTCTCATAGCGCGGGGCATGCTCTCTCAGCGTCCAACCGGGCGGATTCCGCTTCCGGGGCGCCCGGTATCGCCGAGCTCTTTTCGCATCTCCTCGGCGAGGCCCTGCAGCCGCTTGACCACGCCGGGATGGGCGGCCGCGACATTGGCCCTTTCGCCGACGTCCTTTTCGAGGTCGAAGAGGCTCAGCGGAATCCTGCCTGTGGCCCGGGTCCCTGGCTGCCCCCCCTTGCCGGGCGGTTTCTGCTGAGTGAAACCCTGCGCAAAAAGAAGCTTCCACTTGCCGCTGCGCACACCCGAGAGTTTCGAACCCGAGTAATAGAAAAAAGCCTCGTGGGGAGTTTTCGCTCCCGGCTGCGCGGTCATCAGCGGCCAGAGGTCCTTGCCGTCGATCTTCTTCTTCGGCAGCGGCGCGCCGCCGAGCCGGGCGATGGTCGGCAGGACATCGATCGTCGAGGCCAGCTCGTTACACCTGGAGCCCGCCGGAATCTTTCCCGGCCACCACATGATGCAGGGCACCCGGAAGCCTCCCTCGAAGGGCGTTGCCTTGCCCTCGCGGAGCGGGCCGGCGGAGCCGGCGTGGTCGCCGTAGAGCAGCCAGGGGCCGTTGTCTGAGGTGAAGATCACCAGGGTGTTCTTATCGAGCTCGAGCCGCCGAAGAGTCTCGATGATGCGTCCGACCCCGGTGTCGATCTCGCCGATGACGTCTCCGTAGAGCCCCCCCCCGCTCTTGCCCTCGTTCTCCTTGCTGACAAACAGGGGAACATGCGGCATCGCGTGCGGCAGGTAGAGCAGGAAGGGACGATCCCTGTTCTTCTCGATGAACTTCACCGCTCGATCGTTGTACCAGGTGGTCAGGTGGACCTGGTCCTTCGGCAGGACCTTCGGATTGAGCACCTTGCCGTTCTCCATGAGCGGCAGGTCCGGAAAACGGAAGCGAGTGCCGGTTTCCGGATGGTAGGGCCACATATCGTTGGAGTAGGGAAGACCGAACCAGTCATCGAAGCCCTGGCTGGTGGGCTGGAACCGCGGCCTGTGGCCGAGGTGCCACTTGCCATACATCCCGGCGGCGTAATTCTTCTGCTTGAGGACCTCGGCCAGGGTCATCTCATCGGGATGGAGACCGGTCTTCGAGGACGGCCCGAAGTTCCCCGGCACCCCCACCCTCACCGGGTAGCAGCCGGTCAGCAGGGCCGCTCGCGACGGCGAGCAGACCGAGCGCGCGACGCAGAAGCTGGTGAACATCATCCCCTCGCTGGCAAGCCGGTCGAGATTCGGGGTCTTGTAACCCTTCGCGCCAAAGGGCCCGATGTCGGCGTAGCCCATGTCATCGCAGAAGATCACGACGAAATTCGGCGGCCGGGCGGATACAGGGACGCTCCCCGCCGCCAGCAACAGGGCCATCGAGCAGATGCGTTTCAACAAGGTCATCACGCTTTCACCTCACGGTTCTCCAATTTTCAATCTTCTCCCAGCGAACGCTCACTTCAGATCCGAGGCCTTCTTCACCCCGGACCAGGGGTTCTCGACAGTGATCTTAACGGCCAGCTCACGCAGGAGCTTGTCCAGCTTCGCCTCCTCGCCTTTGCCGATGGCAGGCAGCTTGCGGGGGTCGCGCTTGTGAACCGCCGCGAGGTAGAGATAGCCCTCCAGCGCGATCACCGCCGGCCCCGAATGAAGCTGGTCGGCATAGAGGGCGCTGCTTCTGGCTTTCTTGCTGGAGGCGAGCACCCTGTTAACCAGCGGGATCTCTTTCTTCTTCTCGAGCAGGCGCCTGAGCTCCAGCATGGCGTGCGAGCTCCTGATGCTGAACACCTTGCCGGGATATTTTTGATTCAGGGCTTTCAGCTTCACATCCATGCCCTTGTCGAGACCCGTGATCGCCTTCTCAAAGGCCTCGAAGCGAAGAACCTCCCGACCCCGATCATCCTTCTCTACATCCTTCCAGATCTCACCCGCGGCCTCCCGCAGCGCCTTTGCCTCACGCGAGCTGCCCCCGTAGTTGGCCCCCCCCCCGTCGGCGGCCGGCCAGCCATCCTGCAGATAAAACTTCATGCCGGGGTTGTACTTCAGGGCGAAATCAATCCAGCGCGAGATATCCTCGACCTCGGACCAGTAGTAATACATGCCCATGGCGAGGCAGTCCCACTTGCCGGTCATCAGGGCGGGGCGGGTCTTCTGCTTCCCGCCGGTGTAGTTCCAGTGGCGAAGGGGAGCCCCGGTCTTTCCACCGCTGTACTGCATCCTCGACTCGTAGCCCTTCAGGCCCGCGCCCGGGGCGACCCGCTTACGAAAATGACTCTCAACCGGCGCCACCAGGGAGTGACCGATGAAGAGCATCTTTACCCCTTTTCCACCGGACCCCTCCGGCTCGAACTCCTCCAGGTCATCGCGCTCGAGCTCCTCCTTCGGCACCTCGATCGCCTTGTCGGAATCCCCGCTCCCGCCGGAGGATTTCTTCTCTCCCCCCGTAGCCTTCTTCAGAAAGGCCCTGGCCTCCTTGAGCGTCAGGATGCCATCGCCGTCAGTGTCGGCCTCGGGATAGTCCTTGAGGCCCTTCTTCAGGCGCGCATTGTTCTCGCTACTGGGCTGGGACCAGGCCGGTTGGGCCGCGAAGAGACTGGCAAGCAGGCAAAAAACTGAGAGTGTTCTATTCATCGGAGCTGTTGTCTACGAGTGGAAATCAGTTTTTCAGAATTCCTGGCGGATCTACCGTCAAGCCGCCTTGCAGTTCACATCGACAGGACGATAACGGTCACCAGCAGGCAGGCGAAGGCTATGATGCCCCAGCCGCCCAGCGTGTATCCATTATAGAATAAATATACGGTGGGCGGAACAAGTACGATCAAGGCCAGCAGGACCCAGAACCCCAGCACGAGCCAGAAGAGCTTCTCTGGTCCGCCGGGCACAGCGGCGGCCTTGCCGCACGCTGGACAATTGGACATCCCGCCGCGGAGACTCCCCGGCGCGTTGAACCGGTGGCCGCAATCGCAGAGGACCTCAAGCTCGGCCATCTAGCCCTGGCGACCTTCAACAACCACCAGCAAGATCGCTCCTGCCAGCGCCAGGCGCGGGTCAAGAAACTCACGCGCGCCCTTCTCCAGGTTGACATCCATCTTGAAAACAAAGGGATTGAACTGCTGGCTGTACGAGACCGCCCGCTTCCCATCGATCTCCAGGAAGAAGCTCTGCGGAATCATCGCCCCGAGCCCGCCGCCGAATCTTCGGACCAGGGCCATGCACCCGCTGTCTTCCTGCAGTTTCCCGACAGGGTTGTCGTTATTGTCGAGCAACTCCCAGGTGTCCTTAAGGATTGACTTGAGCCCCTTGCGGCGAAAGGCTCCCAGCTTTTCGCCGCTTTCGCTGTCGACCACGTCATAGGCCCCGCTGAAATCGATAACCTTCCTGGCCTTGACCACCAGGCGCTCAGAGCTCATGGATTCATCGGAAAATACACGAATGTCTTCCTTGAGCTTGAAGGCCTTCTGGGAGCTGAAGAGGACGAGGTTGTCCTCGGAGTCATAGATATGAAAGGAACCTCCGAATAATTTGAGCACTTTCCTGCGAATGTAGTACTGGTCATGATCGATGTAATCGACTGTCTCTCTCTTATCATTCATGGTCAACCTTTCTACTCAACAGGGTTCATAGCCGGATCAAAGACTCCACCCCTTGCGGTAGGGAGGATTGATAAAAGCGTTGGCCTCATCGCAGTCGGTGAAGCGGGTGTTCGCTCCATCCCAGGCGAGCTTCCGGCCGGGGAAATTCGTCGCGATGATCCCCAGCATGGCGAGCTCGGTCAGCGGGCCGCCGTACTCGGCGAAATCGGAGCCCGCCTTCTTGCCATTGCGGATCGCGTCGAGGAAGTCGTTGTGATGGCCGCGGGTTCGCGCAATCGACTGCTTCGGCTGCTTGTAGGCCTTCATCGCCGCGTCAGGAACCAGCCTTACACCGCCCGCGCCGTGCGACCCGTGGGTGATCGCCCCCTTGTCTCCGATGATCACGGCTCCCGTGTCCGGAGGCTTCTTCCCGGGGTCCAGCTCCTTCGTCCGCGGAATCTTCGTAACCCCGCTGTACCAGTAGAGCGTAACCGGTCCGCGCTCGCCCTTCGCCGGAAATTCAAACCGGATCCTGCTGCCCCTGGCGAAGGTGTCGATATGTTTCTTCGGATCGAAATCAACCATGTCCAGCACCTCGATGCTCGAGGGCGCGCCGAGGTCGAGGGCCCAGAAGGATGGATCGACCACGTGGCAGATCCAGTCACCGATCGTTCCGTTGCCGTAGGGACGCCAGGCTCGCCAATTGCCGGGGAGGTACATGCCGTGATAGCTCCGCTCCGCGGCCGGCCCCTGCCAGAGATCCCAATCGAGCTCCCCGGGGATCGCCTGCTTCTCCGAGCGCTTCGGCAATTCATTGACCCTGGTGTGGACGGCGCCGCAGGCCGCGTGGACCGTGTGCACCTTACCGATGGCCCCATCGCGAATCCACTCGACGCATTTTCGAATGTCGCCGGATGAATGCCCCTGGTTGCCGAGCTGGGTGACGACCTTCTGCTTCCTGGCCTCCGCCATCAGGGCGCGAACCTCGTGCACCGAATGGGCCAGGGGCTTCTCGCAGTAGACGTGCTTGCCCGCGCGCATCGCAGCC
>DODI01000465.1:0-1946 GCA_003509045.1 Planctomycetota bacterium
GCGATCTACGAGGAGAGGAACTTCCCGAAGAAATCAAAGGAGGTGGATGATGCCCTCAGCGCACTGCTGGGTGATCTCAAGACCTCCGGCCTGCTCGATGAGACCCTCGTGGTGCTGACCACGGAGTTCGGTCGCACCCCGGTGATCTCCGAGAACCTCGGCCGCAACCACTGGCCGCAGGCCTTCAGCTGCCTGCTCGCCGGAGCGGGAGTCAAGACAGGCACCGTCTTCGGGGCGAAAAACGATGCCGGCGGCGAGGTCGCCGAGAACGAGGTCAGCACCCCGGACTGGTGCGCGACCATCGCTCATCTCGCGGGCCTGCCCTGGAACGAGACCTTCTTCTCACCCTCGGGCCGCCCCTTCAAGTCTGGCGGGAAAAAAGGCCAGGCCCAGTTCGGGCTTATTGCCTGAGAGATAGTAGCAGAGAGCTGGGGTTGTCTATGCGAGGACGATGTCGAAGGTTCCCAGCTGGTAGCTGCCGCCTTTGACCTTCACCTTTTCGGTCTCGATGACCAGGTTCGAGTTGGCGGCGCCTTTGGTGCCGAAAGAGTCCGTCTTGATGTGGGGATCGCCCTTGAAGTAGAGCTGGGTGATGAGCTTCTTGTAGCCCGGCGCCTGGACCATGTAGTGGATATGGGAGGGGCGTGACTGGCCGCCTCCAATACCATAGGCCGCTGGCTTGATGGTTTCGTATTCGTAATAGCCGGTCTCATCGACTACGAGGCGGATCCGGTTCTTGAAGTCTTTCCAGGCCGGTGGGTTCTTCGGGTTGTTCATGTCGTATTGGCCGTGGGCGTCAGCCTGCCAGACGTCGAGAACCGCGCTGCTGACGGGTTTCTTGGTGTCAAAGCCCCAGATCCTTCCGCGGATGACCAGGGGGTCACCTTCAGCGAGCGGCGCGGTGACCTTGCCCCTGAAGGGCGCGCCGGGTACGTAGAAGGGGCCGAGGATGTCCTTGAAGGATGGTTCCCATTTTCCCGCGGGGGCTACCTGGGGAATCCCCTTCTTGTCGAGGAAGGACTCGTAGTCGTGCACGTCGGGAGTCTCGGGCGTCGGAGTAGCCTTCGCATCGAGGGTGAGGGTTCCGAAGGCGCCCGCGGCGAGTCCGCAGAAGCTTCGCTGGATCATCTGTCGGCGGTTAAAATCAGCCATGAAATGCTCTCCTTTGTTTTCTGGGGGCTATTGTCAGCATAAGGCGCAACGGAGGGACGGCCATAGCCTGAGCCGACAGCTCATTTTTATTCATGATGACGGGCGAAGGCAAACAATGCCCCGTAAGCGCACCTCAAGTTTTACCCGCTTTTGTTGGATTCGAAGGAAAAAAAGGGGGGGGAAGTAAACAGCGAGATGCTTACAATGTTCGCTCACAGAAGATTATTAACGGTAGGAGAGCAGCAAAATGAGTGAAAACAATTTCCCCAGGCTTCACAACGCCATGTGGCCAGGACTTGTCGGTAAGGGTGAAGATGAAGGCATGGAACCGCCGATCAGTCTCGAGCATATGCTCGATCTCACCGCCGCTGCGGAGGTGGATGGGCAGAAATTCGAGGGGATCGATTATTTCCTTTTTCATCCTCACACCGACCCCGATGCCAGCGATGACGAGCTGAAGGCTATAGCCGATCTGATTGGCAGCAAGGGCTTCGACGTCGGCTCGTTGGTAGCTCCGGTCTGGCCGGGCACCGTGGGGGATTCGGCCATGGGAGATGACGAGCAGCAGGGCAAGTTCCTCGATGCCGTCAGGATGGCCTGTCGGATCGGAGGTGTCTTCAATGACCACGGAATCCGCAAGGGCGGCGTGATCCGGATCGATTCCGCCGAGTTCGGAGTGGAGAAATGGCGGGAGGACCCAGGGGCAGGCACGGCACGGATTGTCGAGACCTTCAAGGAGGCTGCGAAAATCGCCGCCGACCATGGTGAGCGTCTTGCCGCCGAAGGCGAGATCT
>DODI01000465.1:2258-2629 GCA_003509045.1 Planctomycetota bacterium
GCCGAGGGTGAGATCTGCTGGGCCGGTATGCACAGCTGGAAGACGATGATCAACCTGCTCGAGGAGGTCGGCATGCCCGAGACCCTCGGCTTCCAGGCTGACCTTGCGCATTCCTACACCTTCATGCTGGGCTACAACGCTCCCGAGGATGCCCTGCTCAGCAAGGACCATTCGGATGAGGAGTTCTGGAGCGCCTACGAGGAAATGACCGACAAGCTGCGGCCCTGGACGATTGATTTCCATGTCGCCCAGAACGATGGCAATGTTCACGGGGCCGGCGATCACGACAAGACCGGCAAGCACTGCACTGCGGATGATCCAAACGGCAAGCTGGATATAGCGAGATGCGCCGGCTACTGGCTCAAGGACGC
>DODI01000622.1:0-513 GCA_003509045.1 Planctomycetota bacterium
CAGTAGAAGACTATTTCAACGCCCTTGCCGAGGAACGAAGGGGGGCGATGAAAACGCTCAGGTCCAGCATACGGGCGAACCTGCCCGGTGGGTTCGAGGAGGTTCTCAACTACGGCTTCCCCGGCTGGGTCGTTCCTCACTCGCTGTATGAGGCCGGCTACCACGCGAACCCCGAGCTTCCCCTCCCTTTCCTTGGCATCGCTTCGCAGAAGAGCTACATCGCCGTGTATCACATGGGGATCTATGCCAGTCCCTCGTTAATGGACTGGTTTGTGAGGGAGTATCCGAAACACTGCAAGACCAGGCTGAATATGGGCAAGAGTTGTATCCGCTTCAAGAAGGTCGACGATATTCCCAATGATCTGATCGGAGAACTCTGTGGGAAGATGTCGGCCCGGGAATGGATCGAGTTGTATGAGGAGCAAATCAAGTCAAGCTGAGCAGGGTGGCCCATCACCCCGGCAACGCCTTCACCTGTTGTAACACCCCACCCACCCTAAGCGATGCCCCGGG
>DODI01000622.1:835-3105 GCA_003509045.1 Planctomycetota bacterium
CCGGGCGATAAGCAACCAGGGGGGAGTGATTGATGCAGGGGAGGATGGTGGCCTATGATGCAGCCGTGCCGAATGCGGAATGTTTTCATCCTCATCATGTTAGGTGACGAGATCCTGGAAGGTTTTGCGATGAGAAAAGCTGAAGTCCTAACCATCCTGCTGATAGTCATTCCTGTATCGATGGCATCAGCTGATGAAGGCGGCGTGGATACCAAAACGTTTAAGAGCCTGGTGAAGCCTGCTCTTCAGAAGTATTGCGTGGGCTGTCATGGGCCTGAAAAACAGAGGGCTCGCCTGCGTTACGATGGAATGGCTGGTTTCCGGGTCACCGACCGGCACCTGTGGACGAAGATCCATGAGCAGCTCTCCACCGGTGAGATGCCGCCGGAGAACAAGCCCCAACCCAGCTCCGCGGAAAAGAAAAAGATCCTTGCCTGGATCGAGAAAGAGCAACGGGCCCTGGGGGCAGGCAGTACGCGCCGGCTCAATCGCCGCGAGCTTGGAAGCGCCCTGCGGGATGTGACCGGCCTGAGTGTTGATTTCGCCTATACCATACCCGGGGACAGCAAGGTGAACGGCTTCGATACCGGCGCGGAAGCTCTGCAGGATGCGGCTGACTCGGTGAGCCAGGTGATGGAGGTCACCCGCCGCGCTGTGGCCGGGATTCGTTTTCTCGAAGCCCCGCCGGGTGAGATCCTGCACGCGGATCTGGTGAACGTGGAAAAGAATCCGCACAAGGCCTTCGACCCTTGGAAGGCGGCGGGTATCAACCTTGGGAAGCTTCCCCGAATTCCAAGACCGGGCCTGGGCGCCCTGGTCGAGCCCAAATGGCCGAGAGATCGAACCAGCAGCATGTTCAGTGTTCCGCTGCCTCCGGATGCGCGGGGTCTTGTACGGGTGAAATTCAGCGTGACGTCCTACTGTGCCTTCCCGGAGGTGCCGAACCCGGTTCTATCTGTCAAGATTGGCGGGCGGGTAATCGACCGCCGTGAGATCACCGGCCCGATGGGCCTGGAGTACCAGGTACAGGTCGAGGACGCGATTCTCGGCAAGAGCGGGCTCTCCATCGGGGTCACGCCGCGGGTGGAAATTGCATACGGGGTCAAGGGCTTTGAGAACGAGGACCGGTCAAAACCCAAGGACCTGCCCGATGGCGCCGGGCTGTTCCGTCCGGCCTGGGACAAAAAGAAGTTCAAGACCCCCGAGCAGCAGCCCCGGCCTTTTGTCGCCCTGAAACACGTCGAGCTGGAACCTCGATACGTCGCCGCCTGGCCGCCGGCTGCATGGAAGGCTGATATTGGTAAGCTCAGCGACACGCCCGCGAATGCCAGGAAGTTGCTGGTCCTCTGGATGGAGCGGGCCTACCGCCGGCCGGTGAAGCCCGCCGATCCGAAAGAGTTTTTCGCCTTTTACAAGAAGCTCCGCGCTGAGGGGATGACCTTCGATAATGCCCTGCGCTCCACCTTTCAATCCGTACTGTTGAGCGCACCTTTTCGCTACCTGGACTCAACGGCTCATGAGGATAAGGTCCTCGCCGATCACGCTGTCGCCTCACGACTGAGCTTCATGCTGCTTGGCGCACCGCCGGATGCCGAGCTGCGTAAGCTGGCGGCCTCGGGTCAATTGAGAAACCCGAAAGTCCTGAAAGCCCAGGCGGACCGGCTCCTGGGTGAGGAGAGCAGCCAAGGCTCTTTTATTCGCCCCTTTGTTACCCAATGGCTCGAGATGGAGCAGCCGATTACCCTGGTGGATGACCGGCGGGGCAAGGCCAGCTACAGGTTTCGCAGGTATCTCCAGGACTCGATGCGCGAAGAGACCTACGCCTATATTGCCCGCCTGCTGGCTGACAACCGGCCGGCCCGGGAGCTGGTCAGCAGTGACTGGACCATGATGAATAATGCCCTGGCGCGTCATTACGGGTATGAGGGCATCAAGGGCGGGCATCTTCGCAAGGTGAAGTTGCGCAAGGATGACAAGCGCGGTGGCGGCATTATGTCCCATGCCGGGATTCAATCGATGCTCTGCTGGATGGGGGATAACTGGGTGATCTATCGCGGGGCCTGGGTCGCCCGGCATATCATCGACGATCCGCCGCAGCTGCCGCCGCTGGAGGTGCCTGAACTGGATTCCACAAAAGGTGATCTTAAATACTTAACTCCCCGGGAGCTGATGGCCTATCACCGGGAGGACCCCAAATGCTCCGGCTGCCATACCAGGCTCGACCCCATCGGCTTTGCCTTCCAGAATTTCGATATCAGCGGCCGCTGGCG
>DODI01000631.1:0-3227 GCA_003509045.1 Planctomycetota bacterium
GGCTCGATCCTCTGGAAGAAAACCTACGACAACCGGACCCACCGCAAGCACCGGCTCAACAGCTTCGCCTCGAGCACCCCCGCGGTGAGCAAGGACGCCCTCTACGTCATATTCGGCAACCCGGAAGCGGTCACCATTCATGCCCTCGACCACTCCGGCAAGGAGCTCTGGAAACACTCACTCGGCAAGTTCACCAGCCTCCACGGCCACGGCGCCTCGCCGATACTCTACAAGGGCATGATCCTCTTCGGCCACCACCAGGGACGCAATGCCGAAGACAGCCTCAAGAGCTACCTCGTCGCCCTCGATGCGAAGACCGGCAAGGTGCGCTGGAAGACGCCGCAGAAGACGCGCTATGTCTCCTATTCGACCCCCTGTGTCTACAAGCCCGCCGGGGGACCCGAGCAGGTCATCTTCAACAGCGCCGGCAACGGCATCGGCGGCGTCGATCCGAAAACCGGCAAGGTTCTCTGGGAGAACGACTGTTTCACCATGCGCTCCTGCTCCTCGCCGGTCATCGCCGGCGATGTGATCATGGGAACCTGCGGCTCCGGCGGCGGCGGCAACTACCTCGTCGCCGTTACGCCCGCAAAAGGCAAGGTCAAGGAGGTCTACCGTCTCAAGAAGGCGATCGCCTACGTCCCCACGCCGCTGATTCGCAACGACCTGATGTTCATCTTCAGTGACAAGATCGACGTTGCCAGCTGCTACCAGGCCTCGACCGGGAAAATGATGTGGCAGAAACGCGTCGATGCCGTCTTCTGGGGTTCGCCGATCTGCGTAGAGGACAGGATCTACATCGTCTCTCGCGACGGAACCGTCCTGGTGATCGCCGCCAGCGACGAATACAAGGAGCTTGCCCGGATCGACCTCGGCGCTCCCAGCCGCTCCACGCCGTGCATCTCAGGCGGCAGGATGTACATCCGCACCTACGATTCGGCGAAGGAGAGCGGCCGGCTGCTCTCCATCGGCGGCAAGAAGCGCTGAGCTGAGCCTACCCCGGGGCTGCGGGCCGCTCCTTTGGAGCGAGCAGCGAGCCGCCCACGGCAATGACCAGGTTGACCGGCAGAGCGTAGAGCCCGGCATGGATTCCCCACGGCTTGCCGCTCACCCCCAAGGCAAGCCCCAGGGCGATGGCCAGGCCGGCAACCAGACCGGCAAAGACCGGGCGCGCGCGCAGGCCGCTCCAGTGGAGCCCGAGGAAGAATGCGGGGGAAAGCTGCACCAGCAGATCGAACTTCCGGTCGAGAAGCTTCAAGAGGGTCGTATGCCTGAGGGCAATCGCCAGGACGACCAGGATGACGATCAACGCCCACGAGCTGGCCTTGCCAACCTTCGTCAGGCTCTTCTCACTAGCCCCGGGAGTAGCGCGCCGATAAAGATCGCTTGAGAACATCGATGAAATGCTCAGGAGAGCCGAATCAGCCGTCGACATGATCGCGGCGAGAACCGCGGCAAAAAGAACGACGACCAGCCAGTAGCCCACGCTGCCCTGGGCCTGGATGTCGCGGAAAACCACCGTCAGCACCCGGTCCGCATCGGCGCCTTCCAGTCCCGGGAAGTGGGCAAGCGCCGTGATGCCGATGAAGACCGCGATCAGCGTTGCAGTCAGCGGCAGGAATGCCATGACCTGCAGGCTGCGGCGCAGAACCGTCGGGCCGCGCGCGGCATAGAGCCGCTGGATCGCCTGCGGATAGAGCGCCGCGCCAATCCCCACCATGAAGATATAGCTGAACCACTCCCGTAACATCGCCCAGCCCGGCGGCTGGAGCTTTTCGCCGCCGCCTTCCTGCGCGAGGATCTTCAACGCGCTCGTCTCCGGGCCGCCGAAATAAACAAAGACCAGCACCGCCAGGATCACGAAGCCCAGCATCAGCACCACACCCTGGAGCACATCAGTCCAGGCAACGGCCCGAAGGCCACCAAGGGTTTCGTAGATAACCATAATGAGCGCAAGGGCAATGACAGCCCAGAGGTAAACATCGATCTCTGTGCTTGCACTGAGTCCCTCGACAGCGCGCCCCATGGCCATCAGCTGGGCGAGGAGATAGTTCGCCAGGGCGACGATCATCACCACCGAGGCCAACACCGAGAGCGGCGCGTAGGCGAAGCGATCGTGCAGGTAATCCGTCGGGGTGATAAAACCGCGAGAGCGGGCGCGAGCCTGGAGCTTCGGAGCCAGCAGCAGGTAGAAGACGATCACCGCCGTCATGAAGTGGACGCTCATCGTCCAGGCGTAGCCGATGCGGTAGGTCTTGCCGGTGAAGCCGAAGAGCGTGTTGCCGCTGTACTGGGTGGCGTAGAGGGTCAGCAACAGCACGATGAAGCCGAAGCCTCCTCCGGCGAGGTAGAAGTCCTTCATCGAGTCTTCCCGCCGGGCACGATAGCCCCACCATCCGACCAGCAGGAGCGAGCAGAGATAGAGGGCTATGAACGCCCAGGCGCCCGGCCCGAATGGAAGCAGCCCTTCGTTCATTCCTCCTCCGAGGGCCAGGGCCGCCTCAGCAGCCAGGCCGTGTAGAGCGAAACCACCACCGAGCCCGCCAGCGAGACAACGACCCAGGCCGGCACCCCTGCCCAGCGGGTTTTATCATCGGCCGGCCAGTACCAGGGGACAGCAACCAGCAGCAGCACCGCGTAGACCCCCCAGACCTTCAGGCTGAGGTAGGGCCCCTTCATCAGGAGCCGCCCCTTTTCTGCAGCCGGGCCCAGGTGTCCCGCAAGGAGGCGGTGCGGTTGAAGACCAGCTTGCCGGGCGCGGAATCAACCGGGTCAACGCAGAAATAGCCGTGTCTTTCAAACTGGCAATTGTCTCCGGCCACGGATTCCCCCAGGGCCGGCTCCAGCTTGCAGCCATCGAGAACCTCCAGAGAATCGGGGTTGAGGTTGTCCTTCCAGTCCTCTCCCTCCCCGGTCTGTAGCGGATCTTCAACCATGAAGAGATGGTCGTAGACCCGCACCTGCGCCTCCACGGCATGCTGCGCCGAGACCCAGTGGATCGTGCCCCTGACCTTGCGGCCATCGGGAGAGTCACCCCCCCTGGTCTCGGGATCGTAGGTGCAGTGAACCTCAACCACCTCGCCCGACTCATCCTTGACGACATCGACGCAGGTAATGTAGTAGGCGTAGCGGAGCCTGACCTCGCGGCCGATGCCGAGGCGGAAAAATTTCTTCGGCGGGTCTTCCATGAAGTCGGCCTGCTCGATCCAGAGCTCGCGGCTGAAGGG
>DODI01000593.1:0-8274 GCA_003509045.1 Planctomycetota bacterium
ACCATGATGGTCCTGACCCGCTTCTCGAGTGACTTTGAGAAAACGAGTCCCGAAGAAACCGGCGCCGACCTTTACCTTTCCAGGTGGGATGGAAGAACCTGGAGCCGACCGGAGGCGATGACCGCCCTGAACACCTCCAGCGACGAACGGGGAGCCGCCTTCTCCCGGGATGGACAGCACCTCTACTTCAGCTCAAACCGCGAGGGAGGCTCCGGCGGCTACGATATCTATGTAGCCCGCAAGGATGGAAAGAGCTGGACAACGATCGAGCGCCTGGGAGACTCCATCAACTCTGCAAAGAACGAAACCGGCCCGGCTCCATCTACAGACGACAGGAAGCTCTACTTCTCAACCGACCGGGTCACCGACAGGGACATCTACGTAGCGCAACGCGAGCTGCCGGAAACTTCCGAAGAAGCCGCGGCGACGGGCATCAACCCGGTAGCCATAGCCGCCTCGAGCGAAGGCTGGAGCTTCACCGCCGCCAGCGGTGTCCAGGGAGAAGACTGGCTCAAGGCCGCTTTTGACGACAGCAAGTGGACTGCTGCAAAGGCTCCGCTGGGGTATGGGGAGCCCTCTGTCGCTGAAAAGAACGGAACCACCGTAGAATTGCAGGGCCAGCCTATCCTGGTTCGCAGAAAATTCTCTATAGACCAGAGGCTTCTCGACTCGAAGAAAAAGTTCAGCTTGCGAATCGCCTCCGACGATTCAGCGACCGTCTGGATCAACGGCCAGCAGGTCGACAAGGAAGACATTGACCATGAACCCGTATACTGGAACCGCACGGTCGAGGTTCCTGCGGGGGTGCTCAAGAGCGGCGAAAACATACTGGCTGCACGAGTCAACAACAAGGCGGGCTCCAGCGACCTCTACTTTGACCTGGTCATAGAGGCTGGCCTGCCCCCCGAACAGCCCGCCGCGAGTGTCACCAAAGCGAACGAACCGGAGACAGCCCCGCTGCCGGTCTTCACGAAGGCGGTCGCTGTCGACACCCTCAACTCCTCGGCGGATGACATCGAGACCGCCCTCACCGGGCAGGGAGATCACGTCTTCCTGGCTTCCAACCGTTCCAGGGGAAAGCCCGGCGACTTCAGCCTCTACTTCTCCCGCGTGGTCAACGGCGAGGTCAAGCCTCCGGAAGAGGTAGATGTCTACATCAAGGAGGGCCAGGCAACCGATCCCGCAGTGCGTATGGAAGGTTTTGACCTCCTCTTCAGCTCCGATGGCGATCTCGCGCCCCAGGCAGCGAAGATCGAGGCAAACCCGGAGGAGGAGGCCGGGCTGAACACCCCAAAACAGGATTACAGGCTCTACCGCTCCACCACACGCGAGGTCATTGGCTACACCGATCGAGCCCGCTGGGAATTGTTCAAGGAGCTCATCACGGATATCTTCTGGTGGATCCTGCTTGGTATCGCCGCCCTGCTCCTGTTGATCTACCTGGTAGAAAAATGGCGGGATATAACCAGCCTCTATCACAAATGCCTGGCGGCCTCGGTCATGGCTCACCTTCTGCTGCTTCTGCTGATGGTCGTCTGGGTCATCAGCCAGGCCGTTGTAGGCGGTGACCAGCAATCGCCCGAGGTTTCCCTGTCCATTGACGCTCTCGCCCAGGAAGAGCTGGCCCTGGAATCCGAACAGGAGCTGGCCGAGGTGACACGCTCCACGCAATTGATCGTCGCCAAGAATGTTCAGAACTTCAGCGAGGTGGCCTTCAATCCAACTGTCGTCGTCCCCAACCCTGTCCCCATCGCTCGCAAGAGCTCCGACCAGTCTCTCCTCAGCGACCTCAAGCCATCGAAGGCCAACGAGGCGCAGCCAAGCGAGGCTCCCGTTCTGCCCCAAGAGGAGGCGCCGGAGCTGAAGGAGCTCAGCGAAACGGAGCTGCCCGAGCTGCTGGTTGAAGAGCTCGAGGTCGCGACCGCGACCAATGCCAGGAAGGTCGAGGCTGTCGACCTCACCCGGGATGACTTCAAGGTCAACGAGGAGGCCATCCAGCAGGTCAAGAGCGACCAGGAGCAGCTCGATCCGGCCAAGAGCCTGAAGGTTGAGGTGCAATCCGACGAGGGCTCCGTCGCCAAGAGCACCCGGCCGGAGGCCAAAACCGAGAATGTCGACCCGGTCGACGGCCTCGAGGCTAACGACACTCCGAAGAAGACGGAGGGTACCGAGACGCCGCTCGCCCAGAACCTGCCCGGCAGCGATCCGATCGACGCGCTCACCACCGGCCTGGAGCTGGAGGTAGCCGCGGTCGATACGACCAAGGGCGACTTCAAGGGCAACGAGGGCGCCATCCAGCAGATCAAGAGCGGCAAGGCGAAGACCGGCAAGGCCGGCAACAAGCAGCTCGATGTTGAGTCCGGCGCCAAGGCTGTCGCCGCAGCCGGCAAGACCGCGCCAGCCACTGATACCGGCGGCAGCACGGTCAATCCCACTGATGGCCTCGAGGCGGACAACGCTCCGCAAGAGCTCGAAGGCGCGGCTGAAAAAGCAGCCCTGGCGCTGAACCTGCCCGGCACCGATCCGCTCGACAGCCTGGTAGCCGATGTCAAGCTGGAGACGCCGAAAAACAGCCTCGATGAAAAGACTCTGAGTAAGTACGTCAAGAGGCTCCGGGGGCGGCCCTCGCTGGAGGTGATCAAGCACCTCGGCGGTTCTGAGGCGACCGAGGGAGCGATCCGCATGGCGCTGGACTGGTTCAGCGACAACCAGGAACCCGATGGCCGCTGGGAGATGGGCAAACACGGCAGCAAGTCAGAATACAATACAGCTGGAGCGGGCCTGGCTATGCTCTGCTACTACGGCTGGGGCATCAAGCGCGGCGCCAATAGCAAGCACTCCAAGGCGCTGGCCAAGGCGATCGACTGGCTGATCAAGCAACAGGGACCCGACGGCAACCTGCGCGGCCAGGGCGGTGGAAACCATGGAACGTACGCGCACGGCATCGCCGCCATCGCGCTCTGCGAAGCCTACGGGTTGACCAAGGATCCAAAACTAAAGGAACCGGCAACCAGGGCGATTCAATACACCATCAACGCCCAGAACAAAAAAGGCGGAGGCTGGCGCTACCAGCCAGGCCAGAAAGGCGACCTGTCGGCTACCGGCTGGCACTATATGGCTCTGCATTCGGGAAGAATGGCTAGTATAGAGATTCCCGACGAGGTCTTCTCCAGGGGACGCGAATTTATCAGCTCGGTTTCCAGCGGCAATCACAACGGCATCTACGGCTATACCGGGCCAAGCAACAACCACCCGGCGATGACCGCCACGGGTATGTTCCTGCGGCAGCTTGACCTGACGCCGCCAACCGATCCGCGACAGCAGGAGAGCTCCGCCTTCCTGAAACTCCGCATGCTCAAGGCCAACAAGGTCGACTTCTACTTCGACTACTACGCGACCCTTTCTCTCTACCAGCACCAGGGTCCCATCTGGACGGAGTGGAATAACAACCTCAAGGAAATCTACGTCGCGCTCCAGCACAAGACCGGAGCAAACAGGGGCAGCTGGGATCCCAAGGGCAACCACGTCAACGCCGGCGGCCGCGTCCTCTCCACCGGCCTCGCGGTGCTGAGCCTCGAGGTCTACTATCGGTTACTGCCGATGTACGGCTTCGGCCGCGACAAGTAGCAGGAAGCTCTCAACGCCACATGTCGCTGTGGTAGCGCGCCTCCAGCCCTTCCCCGACGATCATGTATCCCGACTCAATGTAGGTCCTGATCGCCGGAGTGTTGTCGCTGTAGACATCGACAAGGGCTTCGGCTCCGTGTTCCTGCGCGATCCGCCGGGCGATCTCGGTCGCCAGCACGGCCCCAAGGCGGCTGCCGCGATAAGCCGGCGCGATATAGAGCCCGCTGACATGCACATACTTTCCATCGGAGAGATTCGAGCAGACATAGCCGGCGAGCTCGTCTCCCTCCTCGACCACATAGACCAGGCCAGCCTCGATGAGTGAATCAAAATCGCTGTGAATCTCCTCCAGGCCGATCTCGCGGCAATGCATCGCCTCAAACTGCCTGAGGGCGCCCGCCTCATCTCCCCGGGCCATTCGAAAGGGGCCGGCCGCCTTCCCGCCCCCCGTCTCCAGGGGTCTCGCCAGCACCCGCAGCTCCAGGCTCCGCCCGGCCGCGTCGAGCATTCCAGGAGCCGCCCCCCGCCAGCTCTCGGCTGTCGTACGATCAACGATGATTCGCTCGGGAAGAAAATCTTCACAAAAAAACCGGCGCAGGGATTCGAAGTCGAAGCCGGCCTCGGCGAAGAGGTAGGTGGTGCCATTCCTGAAGGAATGAGCCAGCGCGCAACCTGCCCCGGGATCTCCCCTCCAGTAGAACCGCCAACTCGACAGCGACTCCTCGGGAAGCTTGTCGAAGTGGCGCAGGAAGGCCACCAGCCAGCGGAGCACCATGGAGCGGCCATCGAGGAAGTCCGCAGCGTCTGCCGCGCTCTGAGAATCGAACGAGAAGCCCGCTTCGCTCATTCGGCTTTTCCTTCCACTCCTAATGCAACGTACTTACCTTTACGCAGCATCAACCTGCCAGAAACCCGCTGCCGACGCAACATTCCCGGGTACCGAAAAGCACCGAAATTGGCGGCTACTCACCGGGAGCGTCTGGTTTGATGGGCAAAGCCCAAATCTGTACTGCTACAATGCCACAGGTTTGCCTCGCCCTTCGGCTATGAAATCCATGTTCAAGGTCATCACCATGATCAAACTCCACCTCGGAATTTCTTCCAGCATTGCCTTTCTTCCCCCTGCCCTAATCACCCTCATGCTGCTTGTCACGACTCCTGTACGTTCGGAGACCGTGACCACGATGTACGAAAACGGAAACATTGAGAAGAAGTACACTACCGACAAGGACGGCAGGAAACACGGCTCCTATGCGAGCTACTACGAAAGCGGCAAGAAAAAGGTTCGCTGCCGCTACTCCAGCGGCCAGCTGAACGGCACCTACACGGAGTATCACGAGAACGGCAAGGTCCGGCTCAAGAAGTCCTACAAAAAGGGACAGCTGTCCGGCACCCTGGCGCTCTACGACGAAGAAGGCGCTGTTCTTCACAGGGCTGTTTACAAGAAGAAGCAGATTTTCCTCTACGGTGGGCCGAGATCCCTGACTCCCTACGTGGTCTACCCCCTCCCCCGCGAGAAAATCATCGAGACGGTCACCGCTCTTCGCCCGCGCAACTACGAAGGGAAAAATTACACGAAAGAAAAGTTCGAGGTCGAAGGCTCATCGAAACAGCCCTACAGCGCAGGCGTGCTCAAGAAGGAATACCTCCTGGACTCGCTGCGACAACTCCAGGTCTACCGTTTTCTCTGTGGATTGAAGTACGACCTTGAGCTTCACGACCCGTTCAACGAGCTCGCACAGCATGCCGCACTCATCAGCGCCGCCAACGGTAAGCTCGACCATGCTCCCAAGCGCCCGCCAGGCATGGCCCCAGGCGTCTTCGCCCTCTGCTCACAAGGAGCCGGAAGTTCGAACCTGCACCAGGAGCGAGCCAGCCTTCTCAGCGCGATCAACGGCTTCATGGCAGATGAAGACTCTTCAAACATCGCGGGGACCGGCCATCGGGCCTGGTGCCTGAACCCGATGATGCGCAGAACCGGCCTGGGAGATTGCGACAGGTACCAGGCGATGTACTCCTTCGACAGCAGCCGGATATTCCGGAGGAAGATCCTCGACACCGTGCTCTTTCCGAGCAAAGGACACTATCCTGTCGAGTTCTTCCATTCGAACTGGCCGTGGAGCGTGACCTTCCCCACAGGCAGGTATGGCGTTCCACAAAAGAGCGAACTCAAGGTCGAAATCTGGGAACTGGACAAAGACCTGATGAAGAAGAAGAAGCTCGAGCTCGACTATCTCGGCGTACGGTCGGAAAACTACGGAATGGGACACGGAGTCATATTCCGGCCGGTTCTCAACTCAACGAGCGAGCTGGTTGGGAAGAAGTTCCTCGCCTCGCTACGCTGGGGTAAAACAGCGAAATCAACCGTCGGCATCGATTATGTCGTCCACTTCTTTTCGCTCGAGAAGGAGTGAGTCGAAAAGAGCTGATGCGGCCTAAAGCCCCGGAATCGGCGGCTTTGCACAGAGGGCAAGCACCTCGCGCGGGGCATCCGGCTTGAGCCGGAGCTTGCCGGGGTCAAAGACGGTATGGAGAATCGTCGAGATCAGGTGGCTGGGGTCGCAGCCGTCGATGGCCGGTTCACCACCCTGGCGGTCGGAGCGGCCAATCACCTGGCCTCCCTCGAGTCCGCCGCCGTAGAGCAGCAGCGGCGCCAGGCGGGCCCAGTGGTCCCTGCCCCCGTTCTTGTTGACCTTAGGGGTGCGGCCCATCTCACCTGTGGCCACCAGCAGGATCTTGTCCCGAAGTCCCCGGTCCTCGGTGTCCTCGACAAAGGCCGCGACCGCGTGGTCGAAGGAGCGTCCCACAGCCTCCATACCATCTACCATGTTGAGGTTGTTGCCATCGGCATGCATGTCCCAGACACCCTCGTAGCCTGCGTGGATGGTGACGAAGCCGCAGCCGGCCTCACACAGTCTCCGTGCCAGCAGAAGCAGGGGACCGATCGTCGCCGCCTGGGCGCAGTAGTAGCCCTTCCTTCCTCTCGAGACCTTGTTCCAGGTCCCCTTCCTGGCGTAGACGCTGGTGTCGTAGCGTTTCAGGGTGTGAGGATCTTCCCGCGAGAGATCAAGCGCCCTGGAGACGCCTCCTCCCAGGATCAGCTCGTAGGCCTGGCCCTGGAGCTTGTCGAGACCATCGAGCTGCCCTCTGGTGTCCGCCTTGCGATTGAGTCGATCCAGCTGCCCCAGGAGCCGACGACGGGTATCGTTGCGGCCCCTGTCAAGCCGCAGCTTCATATCCTCCTGCAGCTGGCCGCCCGACCCGGGAACGAAGGGAGTCAAACCCTTACCGTAGGCCCCCGTTGCCCGGAGATTGCCCCGCGCGCTCGGCCCCGGCACATCGGAATTCACCGACCGGGGAAAGATCACCGCGTTGGTCGGCATCCCGGTGAGAGGATGGGTTGACCCCACCACCCGTGAATAGTGGGTGCCTATATTGGCCTCAAGCGAATGCTCCCCGACAATCGGTTTGATGTTGTGACCTGAATTCTTCGTATGGAAGGAGCGCACGACGGTGAGCTTGTGAGCCAGCTTCGCCAGGCGCCGCAAGCTCGCCCCGAAGATGACGCCCGGAATGGTAGTTGGAATGACACCACCGATGGTTCGATTACCGGTCGGTATATCGGGTTTTGGATCGAAGGTCTCGAACTGGCTGGGCCCTCCCTGCTGGAAGAGAAAAATCACAGACCTGCCGGTGACCGGGTTCCCCTCCGAGCTTCCTGGGCCACCCGCCGCGTAGAGGGTCGGCAGGGAGAGGCCGCCGAGACCGAGGCTTCCAATTGTAAGCAGCCTGCGCCGGGTAATCCCCTGGTCGCCATCTGAAATGCTCAGCATGCAAAATCCTCCGAAAGGAGACGATTGCTTCCTGCTTACATTCCACCACGCCCATTGGCTGATATCAAGTTGGCCGTCTCCGGACTCCTCTGCAGCCGTTTAGACTTGAAACTTATGTCCCTGCAAGTACACTCGCATTTCGATTTATGCCGTGGTGGCGGAATTGGCAGACGCGCTAGGTTCAGGTCCTAGTCCACTTATAGTGGGTGGAGGTTCAAGTCCTCTCCACGGCACCAGAAAACAGACAGGGCGGTCCGCGCAATCCTGGTGTGGGCCGCCCTTCTTTTCTTTCGTTCGCTTCAGCCAAGGTCGATAATATCGAAGGGCAGATCTGCCCGGGCCTTGAACACAAACGTATACCGCGCTGAAGCATGAACCATCTGAAGAATAAATCCTGCCGGGCCGCCTTGATACTTGTAGCCTGTTCTCTGCTGGCACCCACCCCCGCCCCCTCCCAGGAGGGGAAAGCCGGGGCTGAAAAGGCCGGTCTGAGCGCCCCCGAAAAGGTCTTCGAGGAGCTCTGGGGCGTATTCAATGAGCGCTACGCCTTCTTCAAGCTCAGGGGAGTGGACTGGAAGGCGCAGTACAGGAAACACCGGCCGCGAGTGAGCGCGAAGACCACAGATGATGAGCTCTTCCGGATTCTCTCTGAACTGCTGGCTCCGCTGAAGGACGGGCACGTCACCCTCGCCATCAAGGGCAAGGGTAAGAAAAAGAAAGAGTTCTGCCCTGAAGAACAGTCTGATTTCGAACGCGAGTTCCCCTCGCGCAAGCTGCAGAAGAAGTTCTGGAACATGATCGCCGGTACCCTCAA
>DODI01000586.1:0-3116 GCA_003509045.1 Planctomycetota bacterium
GTCGGACTGGCCCGTGGCGAGAACCGGCAAAGGCGCAGGCGGCAGCTGGGCGAGAAACCCGACCCTGGAGATCCCTCCTCTTCCGCCTACCGGAATCGCCTGGCCGGGACGGCTGAGGTGTTGACGGATATTGCGTTGGAGCTCCTCGGAGCCCTGCAAGGCGGTCTCGGCGGCTTCACTGTTGCGTTTCGCCAACTGGCGGCCATTCCAGTAGCCATAGCTCAGGGCTCCCGCGAAGAGTACGAGCAGGAGCCAGGCGGCGCGCTCTCGCGCCATCATCCTGAGTTCGAGAAGGAATATGTGAGTGCTCATATCAAGAAGAGTTTCCCTGTTAGCTTGGTTTTAGTCTTCTGGCGGCGAAGTAGAGCGCGGCACATCCCGCGGCTAACCAGAGGCAGAGGACGATGAGTCCCGGCATGGCGGCAGAGACCGCATGGGAGAGGGGGGGCGGCTGGTAGAGAAAGGGCGGCAACTTCTCCCAGAGCTCGCGGCCCGAGGCGCCGTGGGAGCTGTTGAGCATCCGGATGAACTCCCGGCGGTGTTCCTCGGCGGCGATTGAAAAGTGCCTGTGGTGGGTGAAGTCGGTTCCCGCGAGGGCGACCGATGCGGAGCGTAGTCCCAGCAGAGGCGCGACCAGTCCGGCCCAGGTTACGACCTTGTCCTGATCCTCCATCAGATCCCAGATTCCGCCGAAATGTTTTTCGTAGACCAGGTTGGTCTGGCGCTCACTCTCCTGCATGAGCAGCACCCGGAAATTAGCCGGCAGCTTGCCGGATGCATCCCGGTTTTTCTCTACGAATTCCTTCATGGCCTCGCTGTTTGGATTGTGGCTGTTAAGCGCCTGCTTCCTGGCCTCAAGGAGGTCCGCATCCAGGTCGGCCAGTTTTGGCGTGGGAAGCAACCCTTGCGCGAGGTCGGAGGCCAGGCGCGGGGCGAGAACCGCGTTGGCCGCCCAGAAGACCAGCAGGATGGAGAGCGCCGAACGCGAGGTGGGGGCCAGGGCGGAGACGGTGATGCAGATCACGAGGATCGCTCCGAGATAGAGCAGGTAGGCGCAGGCCATCAGGCAGAGGCGAAGGGCGCTTTCCTCACCGCCGGCATCCATCCCGGAAATTCCGGAGAGGGCGTAGATCCCTCCCGCGGCCACCGGCAGCAGCAGCAACGCAAGCGCGCCTCCAAGCCCCAGGGCCTTGCCGAATACCAGTGAGGTCGGGCGTACTCCCAGGCTTAAAACCTGCCGCAAGGTACCACTCTCGCGTTCTCCTGCCAGGGTTCCGAAGGCAAGGAGAATGATGAGCAGGGGGGCCAGGAGCTGCAGGCATGCGGCGGCGGTCAGGTCGCCGAAACGGCGCATGGAGGTGGCGTCCTGCGCCGGCAGGAAGGCGGCCTGGTTCTGACGGTGCGCCTCGAGATAGACGGTATTGCCGACGAAGGGTTGCAGCCCACGGTCGAAAACCGACAGCGGTGCCACGGGCTTGAAAACATAGACTCCGTAGTGGGCGGCGGCGTGGGCGTTCTTCTGGCCCTGGTTGAGCCAGTTGTCCCGCTCCATCTTCGTGGCGTCTTCGCGTTCGTTACGCTGCTGTTCAACCTGTTGGCGGGCAAGCAGGAACGCAACGCCCAGCAGGACCAGGACGATGGCCGCCGCCCAGCGGAAACGGCCGTCTCGCCAGGTGTCTCGGAATTCCTTGCGTGCGATGGAAAAGGTCATTTCCCCAGGTGCTTCAGGTAGAGTTGTTCGAGATCGACGTCCTTGATTTCTTCTGCCGTGTAGTTGCCGGAGAGCTGGCCCTCGCGAAGGATGCCGATCCGAGTCGCATCCTCGCGGGCTCGAAAGAGGTCATGGGTGGCCATGAGCACGGCAACCCCATCGCCTGCGAGCTTCCTGAGAAGTTGAGAGAACTCGTGGGATGCTGCGGGGTCGAGCCCGGACGTGGGCTCATCCAGCAGGAGCGCCTTCGCCTCGGTGGCAAGCGCCAGGGAGATGCCAACCTTCTGGCGCATTCCCTTGGAATAGGTCGAGACACGGCGGAGGGCCGGTTCTTCTGGGAGGCCCGCGCGCCCAAGCAGCTCGAGGAGCTCTGCCCTGCTTCTTTTGCGCCCTCCGAGAGAGCTGAAGTAGTCGAGGTTCTCTACTCCGGTAAAGCGGGGATAGAGCATGACCTGCTCCGGGATGTAGGCAATTTTTCGTCTTGCGGCGATCGGGTCGGAGGTGACATTCGACCCATCGACCCGCGCCTCCCCGGAGTCCGGCGCGAGAAAGCCCAGGAGAAGATTGATGGTGGTCGTTTTGCCGGCTCCGTTGGGGCCAAGCAGGGCGAAGATTTCCCCGGCTTCGATCTTGAGGGTCAGGTTGTTGACAGCGGCCTGGCCATTAAACCGCTTGGTCAGCTTTTCCGTTTCGAGCATGGGATGAGACGTTTCCGCGGAGGATGTGTGGGAATATCAAAGCTGGAAGGATATACCGACGGGCCTTCATACATCAAGGTTGGTGGGAGATTCTCGGGGCCGAGAGGTGAAGACGAACTATCTCCGGCCTGGCTCATTCCCTCGGAAGTGTTTCGCGTTAGTTTTCGGGAGCCACTTTTTCAGCTTCTCCTTCGCCGCCGCATGTGCGGGTTTGTGGGCGAGGTTTCGCCACTGGTGCGGGTCGTTGGACATGTCGTAAAGCTCCTCTGCGCCGTCGCGATAGCGGATGTAATGGTAACGGGTGGAGCGAACCGCATGGTTGGTCCCGTGCCACCAGGGGGAGTGAGTGATGACAGCCGGGTAAGGCCAGGGAGCCTCGGGATTCTTCACCAGCCTGGCCAGGCTGCGTCCATCAAGGTCTTCGCGTCCTGGCAGCCCGCAGAGCTCCACCAGGGTCGGGTACAGGTCGACCAGGCTGACAGGGCTCTTGCAGCGGTTCGATGATCCGGTTCTCGGCGATATCTTTCCCGGGACGTGGATGATGAGGGGGGTTCGAGTGGCCTGTTGCCAGAGGGCGGACTTGGCGATGTGGTTTTTCTGGCCGATGTGGTAGCCGTGGTCACCCCAGAGGACGACGATGGTCGAGTCGCGATAGTTGCTCTTCCTGAGCGCATCCAGGACGAGGCCCACGCAGGCATCGGCGAAGG
>DODI01000371.1:0-4776 GCA_003509045.1 Planctomycetota bacterium
CGCCCCCTGTAAAAAGAAAGCTCAGTGTGTAGATCCCATCTGTGATGTTGATCGCGCCATCATCGTTCGAGTCAACCGAATCGAGACACTCGGGCATGTCGGCTCCGAGAAAGAGCCAGCCGAAGGTATAGACTGCGTCGCTGAGGTCGACCGTGCCATCGGTGTTGGCATCGGCCCGCAGGAAGCTGTGCATCGGAGGCTCCATCTGAGCGTCAACACCCAGGGGGATCAGCAGCGCAGCGAAAAGGAGAACTCCTTGGAAGACTGTTTTCATCGCATCTCTTTCGGGTCTTACTGGTGGAACCAGGCTCCCTCCATCATGAGGTTCACCCGCCCGCATTGCGAGTATTGTTTTCCCCGAGAGGCCCGCGATACTCAGCGGCTGACCTTCTTCTTGATGATCCAGTCAAGAAAACAGGGGCAGAGAGCCTTGAGCAGCGGAATGATCCGCATGTACCCGGGCACGTAGAGCAGGCGCCGGCGCTTGCGCATGGCGCGCAGCACCTTTGCCACCAGCCGGTCGAGAGGAACGGCGCTGCTGCTGTGCCCCTTCGCCTCGACGCCAATAGCCTCCCCCTCCGCCCCGAGAGCCCTGCCCCGCAAGCCGGTGCCGCTCACCCAGGAAGGCAGGACGGTGAGTACATCCACCCCGGTCCCCTTGAGCTCGATTCGAAGAGAGTCGCAGAAACCCTGCAAGGCGTGCTTCGAGGCGCAATAGCCCGTGTGGCTGGGCACCCCGGTAAGCCCCTGGATCGATGAGATCGCCACCAGCAGGCCGCCGCTCTCCTTGAGTGCGGCGAGCCCGTGATAGACGCAGTTCACCGAGCCCTGGTAGTTGGTGTCCATGATCTTCGAGAACAACGACAGCTCCTCGATCTCCTCGAACGAAACCCACATGCTGACCCCGGCGTTGAGCACCAGGTAGTCAATCGATGAGAACTCCGCGAGCGCGGCGGCGATGAGGCTCTCGCAAGCTCCAGGGTCCACCACATCCCCCTGGACCTCGACGACGCGCCCCCCGGCGGCCCGGCAGCTCTCCGCCACCGCGCCAAGCCGTTCAGCATTGCGCGCCAGCAGGGCCAGGCTGCCCCCGGCCTTCGCCACCCCCTCGGCAAGGGCCGCGCCCAGCCCGGAGGAAGCTCCAGTGATCACCACGGTCTTGCCGGCGAACATTCAGCTCTCCGTCCCTTCCAGGTTCTCGACCTCCTCGCCGTTGAGCCCCCAATCGGCTGCCAGCCTGTCGTCGGGAAGAATCTTCCCCGGGTTCATGACGCCGCCGGGGTCGAGCCCATCCTTGATGGCCCGGACAGCCCTGACCCCGGTGGCGGAGATGTCCTTCTCCAGCCAGGGAGCGTGCTCAAAGCCGACGGCGTGATGATGAGAGAGCGTAGCGCCGCCGCGGATAAAGGAGTCCTGGGCGGCCTTCTTGATCGCAAGGTACTGGTCGATGTCGCCGCTGCCGTTCTCCATGCAGGCGAAGGTGAAATAGAGGCTCGTGCCGGTATGGTAGCAATGGCTGATGTGACAGCCTGCGAAGGGCGCGACCCCGGTCGCGACAATCGCCTTCTGGATCGATTCGATGGTCGAATAATACAGGGGCAGCAGGTTGGACCAGACGGTCGATGTCTCGCTCACGTCGCAGACCACCCCGCGGTCCATGGCGAAATCTCGCAGGTAGGGAAAATCATACTTCGATTTCTGAAAGGCGCGGCCGGGCGAGCTCCCCAGCCTGAAGGCTCCGTGCTTGCGATAGATCGAATTGACCCGCGAACGCACCCGGCTGAACGTCCTGCGGTCGCCCTCCACGGCCATGATCATTAGGCAGACCTTCTCCATGTCAAAGCCCTTGACCAGCGCGAGGTATTTTTTTACGGCCTTGCCCATCAGGTTCTTGAAAAATGGCTGGATGCTCTTGAAGGAGAAGCTCAGCGCTGTCTTTCCCGGGTCGTTGAGCCGGGCCACTGTCGGCATGCAGTCCTCATCAACGCATTGGCGCATGGCCTTGACACCGCTCTCGAAATCAGGAAAGAGGTAGCCGTAGAACTCCTTCTTCTCCGGCAGACGGTGGACCTGCAGGCTGACCTCTGTGATCACGCCGAGAATTCCCTCGCTGCCGATGCAGATGTGGTTCACGTCGATGCCGTTAGAGGACTTTGGAACCGTCCGGGTCACGAGGAGACCACTCGGGGTCACCATGCGAACCGACAGGACCATGTCCTCGATCTTGCCGTACTTGTCGCTCTGCATGCCGGCCGACCGGGTAGCCACCCAGCCGCCAACGGTCGAGAACTCGAAGGAGTCAGGGAAATGCCCGAGGGTAAAACCCTGCGCCTCGAGCTGCTCCTCCATGATCGGTCCGCGGGAGCCGGCCTGGATGCGCGCGACGCAGGACTCCTTGTCGACCTCGAGCACCTGGTCCATCCTCTTCATGTCAAGCGAGACCACCATCCTGTTCCTGGCCTCGCGGTTCTCCAGGCAGCCGGCGATGTTCGATCCTCCCCCGAAAGGAACAAGGACGACATCATGCTCCTTCGCCCCCTTCATGAGAGCGCAGACATCGTCCTCGGACTCCGGATAGATCACGCAGTCGGGACAGGCGCTGATGATCCCCCTGCGGACCCTCCAGAGATCCCGGAAGCTCTTGCCGTAGGAATGAACAAGGCGCTCCTTGTCGGAGGTCTTCACCTGGTCATCACGAAGCGCGCCGCGGGCGTAATCGAAAAAACCCTGGTTGCGGATCTGTTCCGGGAGCTTCACATCCTCGATGGAGACGGGCTTCACCACCTGCTCGTCTTCCTCGCTCATCCCGAGCTCCCGGGTTATGAAGGGCATCAGAAAGGGCTTGTCGGAGGCGTCAAACTCGATGTCCTCATCCCCCCACCCCCACCATTTCATCTGGGAAACATCGTCACGCATCTCTCGCGGCCTCTGATCCGGGTTACCAACGTCGGGCGCCTCACCCCGCGACACAGTCTACAGGGTCGGGAACCTGATTGCCGTAAAGTTCGCCTACCCGGGTCTCAACCTCAGCGATCAGGCGGCGGTACTCATCAAAGGGAGCCGAGGGGCTGTCAGCGCTCGCCGCCACCGCCGCGGAATCCGGATACACCGGCTCGCCAATCGTCACCTTGACGCCGCCTGGGCGAATGAACCCCTTACCCTTGGGCCAGCACCTGTGACTCCCCTCGATACAGGCCGGGACGATGGGGATGCCCAGCTCGACGGCAACCACGGCTGGCCCCCTCTTGAAACGTCCCATCTTCCCATCGAGAGACCGGGTGCCCTCGGGGTAGATGATCAGGTTGCGGTCGCCCACATCGAGAAACGCCCTGGTGGCCGCGAGGTATTCGACAAAGCTCTCATGGCTGAACTTCCTCTCGATGGGAATGAGATTCATGAAGAGGTTGAGAAAGAAGCGCCGAGAGGCGTTGTTGAAGAAATAGTCTTTAGCCGCCGTCATGGCGAAGCCGTGGAAACCCGTTCCTGCAGCGAGCATCAACAGGGCGCTGTCCATGTGGCTGTTGTGGTTGGCGCAGAGGATATACGGCGAGGCTGGAAGACGATCGCGGCCCTCAATCTTCAGCGGACAATAGACCCTGAAGAAGAGCCTGCAGTAGAGCTCAAAGGCGCTCTTGACCAGGCGGCCCGAGATCGAGCGCCGCCTGTACAGGTAATCGTACTTCGGATCCAGCTGGTAATTAACGAGGGCGTCTCGGAAGCTCTTCAATGCTCTTTACTCCAAACCGGCTCGGCTGACTCAAGCCGAGAACCAGCCGCTAAACCGGGCTCTCGAGAACGGGCTTATTCCGATACCTGTCATGCGCCTGGGCGAACTCATTGGTCAGCACGGAGGCGCCGAGGGAAAGCTCCAGGCCGAGCGCTGCGGCGCAGATAATCTCAGCGAGCCTCTTGGATGAATCCTCGCCGGTACAGCCCAGCAGCTCGAGATTTTTCCGCTGCTGCTTGAGCCGCGTTCCGCCGCCGACGGTCCCCACCGTCAGCGAAGGCATGGTGAGGCTGGCATAGAGATCCTCTCCGTTCCTGACCTCCATGTCCATGCTCCCGAGGGAGTTCTCCGAGACGCAGGCCACGTCCTGGCCGGTCGCCAGGTAGATGGCCGCCAGGGCGTTGGAGACGTGCATATTCATACCGACCACCCCGGCCAGCTGCGAGCCGCGGCTGCATTGCCGCCAGCCGCGCACATAGTGTTCGGCTTCGGCTCGAAGAACACGCCTGAGGTAGCGCCCCTTGATCAAGGTGCTGGCGGTCACCTGGTGTCCACGGCCGAGCAGAATGGTCTTGGTCGCGGGGTTCTTGTCGCAGTTAAAGTTACACTCGATGTAGTACTGGAATTTCCTCAGGCGGCCATAGACTGCATCGATGAAGAGGCAGGCCTCCTGAGTAGCGATCGTCACCATGTTCTGGCCCGCCGCCTCCGCCGTATAGTAGACGAAGTCCAGGATCACACTGTTCTGGATCAGGTAGGGGTCGATCCGCAGCAGCTTGCCGTAGCGTGTCGTCGACTCGGCGGCCTGCCGGATCAGGTCAAAGTTATTCTCGAGCCATTCCTTGAAATGAGGCGCGTCCTCGATGTCATCGAAAATAAAGACAGGGCTGCGGGAGACCTCCTGCTTCATATGGCGCGCCTTGATCCCGCCGGAGAGGGATGTCAGGTAGAGTCCCCGGGACATCGACATCGAGAGGGTCGCCTCCAGCGTGCAGAGAGGGATGTAGTACTCCCCGCTGGCGTAGGCTCCGTCCAGAACCAGCGGACCA
>DODI01000449.1:0-2855 GCA_003509045.1 Planctomycetota bacterium
TTCTAACTTCTCTGCCTCTACTTTCAGCTTTGTCTTATGTTCAACTTCGCGACTCTTACCAAGGATCGCTCCCGGCCGCGATTCCGGAGCCCGGTCTCAGGTGCCTCCAGCGGCTGCCGCGCCGTTCCCACCCGGGCCGAGGGAGGACCCCTCCTTCAAAAACTCATCGTAGATCACCCGGGCAAGGGCATCCGAATCGTGCCTGGCGAGGCACTCATCGTGAGTCCCCCAACCCCTCTGCCCTGCGGCCTCTTCCTGGTCAAAGAACGCTCCTGTAACCAGCCTGACAGTTTTGTACTCGGCCTGCCCGTTGAGATCACAGGCGACCGCCTCCGAACCCGCATCCTTATAGGCCTCGATAATCTCGAGTGGGACCATCCCATCATGGGCGACCACCGCGTCAGGAAAGCCTTTACCGACATGGACGCGCAGCGCGGCGAGATGATCACAGAGGGTGTACCCATCGGTCTCCCCTGGCTGGGTCATGATGTTACAGATATAAATCCGCTGGCGGCCGGTGGCATTGATCAACTCCATCAGCCCATCGATGAGCAGGTTCGGAATGACGCTGGTATAGAGACTGCCGGGACCGAAGATAAAGAGATCGGCCTCATCGATCGCTGAGCGAATCTCCTGTGACATAGCGACCGGGCAGGGACGAATTTCCACCTTCTGAATTCTCTTGGTACTCCGGGCAATCTGCACCTCCCCGGTACTCTTGGAACCATCGGGATGCTGAGCCACCAGGGAAACCTTCGCACTGCTGGCCGGTATCACTCGCCCGCGAACATTGAGGATCCTGTTCAGCTCTCTGATGGACACCCCGAAATCGCCGACCAGCCTCGTCAACACAGTGATGAAGAGGTTCCCGAAGCAATGCCCCTTGAACTCCGCCTCATCAAATCGGTACTGGAAGGCCTTGGCTATGAGCGGATCGACATCCGCGAGCGCCATCAGGCAATTGCGAATATCTCCCGGAGAGACCATGTCGAAATCATTACGCAACCTGCCCGAGCTCCCCCCGTTGTCGGTAACGGTAACCACCGCGGTGATCCGGTCGGTATAGGCCTTGAGCCCGCGAAGCAGCGCCGCCATGCCGGTGCCGCCGCCGAAGGCGACAATCCTGGGAGCGGTTTTTCTCTGAGCGCCCGTCGGGTAGGTGCTTACGCCCATCTCATTGTCAGCTGAACTGCTCATCAGCTTCTCTGAAAATATCAGTTATCCGTTTCGGATCATCACTCGTGGCAAGATACCTGAGTGATTTTTCATCGCGATGCAGCGCTGCGACCCTCTTCATAATCCCCAGATGAAGCTCAGCCGTCTCTTGGGACGAAAGCACAAGGAATAGCAGGTGGGCCGGTTCTCCATCCACAGACTCGTAGGGAAGACCTTCTGCGGAGCGCGCGTAAACCCCAAGCAGGCCATCGATGAAATCGCAGCCCTTGGCATGGGGTACTCCAAGCCCCTTGCCAATCCCCGTAGATGCCTGGGTCTCACGCTTCTTAATAGCCTTCAGGGCATCCTTCACCGCCCCCTGGTCGAGCCTTCCCTGACTAACCAGATGCCCGAGCATCTCCTCATTGGCCGACTGCTTGTCCCTAGCCTGCAGATCCAGGAGCATCGAGGAGGGTGAATACAACTCAACAAGATTCATGAAGTCACATACCTTTCAGGAGATAAATTCGAGCCCGTCTACTTTCCGACATGTAAGCCCCCGGAGCAAGCTATCTATAAGAAAGCTGCGACTTTAACCCGCCTGGAACCTATTCTGATAAGTCCACTTAGCTGGATCAAACACTCCCGTTCACAAACAAGCTCACTTCTTTTCTTTTCGACAACAGGCACCGCCAGGAACCGGGGTTCGAACCAGTCACGAAAATAATCGTAAAGGCATACGGAATAAACATTTACTCATCAGAAGCAAAGAGTATCGACTCCCTGCCGCAAAGTCAATCCAACCCGGGGCAATCGGTAAAAGGTTTAATCTCGCAAGACGGCCGCTTTCTTTTCCAGGTCGGCATCGGAAAAGAAGACCTCCTCGAGGCAGAGTCCGGAGGCTGGCGCCGTACAACCCGTATCGACTCTCTGGCCGGATCGCAGGGCATCCAGAATCGTATCTGGAGTCCTCCTGCCCTGCCCGATCTCCAGCAAGGTACCTGAAAGTATCCGCACCATATTGTAGAGAAAGGCGTTCCCGAGCACATCGATACGAATCAGCGAATCGCCAGGGACCCCCACCCTGACAAGATGGAGATACCGGACGGTGCTCACCGAAGTCTCTGCGGTGCTGTTCTGAAGACAGGCGAAATCATGCTGCCCCTCAAAAAAAACCGCCGCCGCCCGCATCGCATCGATATCCACCGGGCCCCGAACTCGTGACACGTAGCGGCAGGAGAAAACATCATCGATCTCCCCGTTGAACCAGGTGTAGTGATAGTGCTTGCCGACCGACTCGAAGCGCGGCTGAAAGTCTTCCCCCACATCGCCCGCCGCGGCCACGCGGACATCAGCAGGAAGCTCATTGTTCAGAACAATCGGAAGCTTGTCGGTCGGCACGGAGCTGGCCGTGGTGAAGGCGCAGGCCTGGCCCCGTGCGTGGACCCCGGAATCTGTCCGGCTAGCCCCATCGACCCTTACCTCTTCTCCAAGCGCCCCGAAAATGGCCTCCTGCAGCACCCCCTGGACGGTCCGCAAGCCCGGCTGGAATTGCCAGCCGTGACAGGCCGTTCCATCGTAGGCCACTATCAAACGAACCCGCCTCATCGATTCAGTCTCCTGTTTGCTCGCGACCCGGGCCGGGAGAGGTCCGCTACAGCTCTTCGGCTATCTGAACCGCGTTCAGCGCCGCGCCCTTG
>DODI01000078.1:0-5360 GCA_003509045.1 Planctomycetota bacterium
GTCGGAGTTCGGCAAGGTTAAAGCGCCGAAGATTCCCCGGAACGCCCAGAAGGTCCTCGCGAAGCTCAAGTAAGGCTTCCATGCAGACCCCTTCCTGGCGGATAAGCGCGCCGGTTCGCTCAGAACCTGCGCGCTTTTTTCTTTTCACCCTCTCCACGTCCCCTGCGCCGGAGCGATACCACGAAAACCGCGGCGGCCAAGGCGCCGAAGGCGCAGGCGATCGCCGAATAGCCGCCTCCAGACTCTTTCTTCACTGATGTGCCGCTCGTCTGAGCCTCTCGCTTCCCGGCAAGGTCCGCGGGCGAGGTAGAGGCAATCTCCCGGCGCCTGTAGCCCTCGAGCTGCCGATGACGCAGCTTCGCCATTGAGAGCCTGTCGGTTCCATGCCCTCCCTGGGCTTTCTCGAGAAGGAATCCGCGGCCCGCGTTCGGCTTCCCCAGGGATGGAAGAGCCTTCCGCCTGGCCTCGGCACGCTCAGCGATAGCCGTCTTGTTGATGAAGAGCTGCCTGGGCCCTGCCGTGGGGGCGGCCTTCCTGCCGGGGCTGGGCTGGGGGAATTTTTCTCCGGCGCCCGCCGAAGACGGCACGAAGACTCCGATCACAACCAGGAAAGTAAACAGCCTGAGCACCCGCATCATTCTCCTCCTCCGCCTGAAATGCCGCCAAGATAATCGGCGATCCTCTCTGTAGAAGCGATAACCTCCGCCGGGAGAAGCTTGTCAAAATCCCAGTGGATAAACCTGACCGGATCCCACCCGAGAGGGCTATCAAAACCACTCTGCGGGCTTCCCCTTCCGGTGAGCCTCTCATCGTGATTCAGCTCCAGTCCATCGGCGGCATAGATGATCGATTCATTACGGGAAACAACCGAACCGTTCACCTGGATAACCCCATCAGGATTCGAGACCACGGCCGCAAAGGTGTGGTTGGTGTAGAAGGCCGCATCGAGACGGCCGATCTCGGAGGTGGCGACCTGCGAATAGGTGAGACCCTCGCCCTCCTGGAGATTGCCGGCCCAGGTCTCCTGTGAGAGCGCCTGCGGAAGATCAAACTCCGACATCCTGGTGGTATCGTCATATCCACCATCCCCATCGATATCCTCCCCGCTGCCGGGGATAACATCGCCAGGCCTGCTACCCTCGGGAATCAGCCCTCTCTCGGCATCTTCCTCGGTGTAGTGGTTCACGGTCCAGATTCCATCATCCTCCATAAAATCATCGTCCGCGGTGCCCAGGATGCCATCGGGGCCCTCGCGGGTATTCTGAATGCCATCGCTGCCGGCATCTTCGCGAGACTTATTCAGGTCGTGGTTGACCCAGTCGGAAACATTTGTCTGCCACCAATCATCGGTATAATCGCCCACCACGATATGTTCCCTTGCGAAAAGACCCAGCGAGTCCCGTACGGCGGATTCAGACCTCCATCTCTCCACACTCTGCTGGTCATTCGAATCCGGACGAATGCTGTCGGGCGGGTTCAGATAGAGCAGATCATCGGCAACGTAGATATTGCCGCCGGCATAGATGGAGCCCTGCCCGCTTACATAGCCTGAGATAATGACGCTCCCCCGAACCACCACCGGACCGTTGAGAACAACTGGAGCCTCTCGCGTTCCAATTAGGTAGAGGTTTTGCGGCTCTGTGTCGCCATCACCAAGAACGCCGGCTACCTCAAAAGACCCCTCCACGCCAATACTGGAGTTACGGGCATCAGCTTTCTGTTCGTAAAAGGAGAGATCATCCAGATTCGGCATCTCGACCACTTCAGGGGTTACGTGACGATTGCTCGACACCCCGGCGCTCCCATCTACATTGTCGGCGTTCATAACGGATACGGAGGAATAAACGCCCCCATCGCTTCCATCCTTGACGCCATCACCATTGTCATCAATGTACCCCAGCAGCTGGGAACCATGGGAAGCCTCGTATCGCGGGCTGCCATTGACGGAGGATGTGTGATGTCCGAAATCAAACTGGCCGTTGGAGCGAACGTTACCGTTGGAAGCGATATCATCGCCAAAGAACCAGCCCCAGTGATTGATGAAATATGAATAGTCAAAGACCTCGCTGCCCTGGAAACGAACTTCTACCACGGCGTGGGCATCCGCCCTGGCGGCATCCGGATCCCCCGAATCGTAGGCCGCCTTGTCAGGGACGTAGGCGTAAGAAGAGATCGCCAGGCGGCGGGAGATCGAGGAGCCCGGCAGCGAATCGACAAAGACATCGTACTGGGCAACCGGCCTTCCCTCGTGATCGCCCAGGAGCCTGCCGGTAACCGTAGCCGTAAAGCCTCCCGGCCCCCGAAGCTGGTTCCTGTCAATGCTGTCCAGGCCGCTGAAGGGCTCTCCGACCGGGGCCATGTCACGTACAGCTACAATATCGGCAACCTGTTCGGCAATTCCCGACCGGGCCGCCAGGCGGGCGGTGGCGAGGTTCCCCCTGCGGCGAACATCTCGTGTTGATGTGGCCATCGTAGCCGTCGCGGTCAATACGGCGGTGGCGATCAGAGACACGCCAACAACGAGCAGCAGGCTGAAATAGCCTGCTTCGCGCAAATCGCTCCGATGGTGTTCACTGACTGTTCCCGGCATGGGGCTTCACTCCTATCAGTATTCGAAAAGACCAGGCAAGGTCTTGATGGCCGTTGAAAAATTCCTCTCCAGTACGTTCCCATCCCTGAACTCCCGGCGCACCCGCAGGTCGATTGTAAAAAGCGAGCCGCTCCTCTGTACCGAGAACCCTTTCTTTCGGGGAGCCGCCGGCACAACTCCCCTGGCCAGTGACTGGGGCTCACCCCTGGGGGAGCCGGACACATCGAGGACCTCGCGTACCAGCTGGACACCTGTCACACGAAAGCGCGAAGACCACCCTGCCCTCCACTCACCAGCCTGGTCATGAGCTCCCCAGCGAACCGCCCCGGTATAGGGGCCACCGGTCTTGAGAACCAGGACATCATTGCCATCGGCCTGGGTGCTCAGCTCGACGAGCTCAGGACTGGCAGACTGGAGCTCCCGGCGCAGACGCTCGACACCTCTCTGAACATCTGTGAGCATATCCGCCTGTTTCAGAATTGAATCGCTGGATCCTGCTGCTGTCGAAAGCGCCTGCCCGAGCACGAGAAGGCAAAGCACCCCGACACTCATTGCAACAGCCATCTCAACAAGCGTAAATCCAGCCTCACCTCTGCGCTGTGCGCTCACGCGGAGTTTTCGCCTGCCCTGTACTGCTGGTTTTCTCATCTGAACTCTCCTAGGGCCCCGCCACCAGCAGGACCCCGCGTGTCTCGATCTCCTCATTTTCCAGCTGCCGAACCCTGACTGAAAGTTTGAGCAGGCCGGGGCCGCGGGGAGAGACATTGATGTCGGCTCGATGCCGGCCCTCCTCGATCCAGGTCCCATCATAGCTCACCAGTGAATTGAACGCCGTGGCTCGAAGCTCCTCCATCACACGAGACAGCAGCAGCTGGCTCTCCACCCTCGCCCCATCGTTACGCTGGCCGATGGCCGCGGTTGAAAGCGAACCTAGCGTACCGATGAGCACCGCGCCGAGGATCACCGTCGACAAGGCGACCTCGAGCAGGCTGAAACCGCGCTCCCGCGTCTCACCGGCGCGGCCGCAAGCATCCTCCATAGAGAGAACCTCGAATCCGTAGGGACCCGCCGCGGGTCGTGAATCCTCATTTTGTCCAACTACTGATTCTGGCAACCGCTCTACCTCGACAATTTCTCTGATCATTACCAGCTATCTACACAGCTTCCCCTCGGAATACAGTTCAAGTCCCGTGCCAACCTGTTCAATAATCACAAGTACTTACCCAGCAAGTACATCACCTCTTCAACCAACCGATCCGCGAGCAAAGAACGACACCTGGCGCGCCGGGATTTGTCATTAGTGACAAACCCTGTCACCCGAGCGGCGGAATATTCTTCAATCAGAACGAGGCCGTAATAAGCTTCTGCCCGGCAATCAAGAAATACGCAAAGACAGGTTGGGCTGCAGCCCCGGATACCATGGCGATACAAATTACCCGCGACCGCAAAGGCGCACGGGTCATCGATGGAGAGATTCTCCTGAGCAGATTACTCAAGGAGCCCGGGCCAATGGACACGCTCTTTGATGCTCTCGCGGCCTCCCATCTCCTACCTCTGCAAGGGACATCGGGTGGGCGTGCTCGGCTTTGGAGCTGGCGGCTTCGTCTCCCCCCTTCGCGCACTGGAATGCGACTGCCGCCTATAGGGTGTCGACCTCTGGCCTGAAGGCGAGGCCCTCTTCCGCGAGCTCTCAGGCGACTGGAAGGGCCGGATTGAGTTTACCTGCGCGGAAGCGGGCGGCTGGCTTCGCAGGCGCCGCAGCCTCTACGATCTCATCCTCGAGGATCACTCTGAACCTCACCCGGAGTTCGGAGCATGCAAGCCCTGGGCCAGTTTCAATGAGCTGCCGCGGCTGATCGAGAAGAAGCTGCGGCCCGCGGGAGCGGCAGTCTTCAATCTTCTGCCCTGGCCTGGGGCATCCTGGGCGGCAGTCCTCGCAAAGGTAGCCGGCCCCTGGCCCGAAGCCCGCCTGGTCGAGTTTGACGACTACGAGAATCGTCTTCTCCTGGCCTCAAAACACCTCGAGTCCACCGCCGCCATATCAAGAACAATCAGGAGCTCGCTCAAGGAGCTTGGCTCCAGTCTCCACAACCGGCTCAGGGTGAGGAACCTCAAGTCGGACTGAGACAGCTCTCAGCGGCGCTTGTTCTTCCACAGAACGGCCCAATGCGCCAGGGTGTCCTCCTTGCGCTTGGCCATGGTCATATTGCCAACCACCAGGTCAAGGTCTCCATCTCCATCGAAATCTCCCAGGTCGAGAGTCGGGTGAAAACAGGTGAACTTCTCGAGGGAATAACGCTCGAAGCGGCCGGGCTCCACCTGCTCCAGCCAGATAAGGGACTCGACCGATTCCGACCCCGGGGTCTCCTTGCGGATGTAGGGCAGGAAGACACTGGCAAATATATCAACATCCCCATCCCCATCTATGTCGGCGGCCTTTGCCGCGTTGCAGCCGTAGAGCTTTGTCAGGAGATGCTGCTTGAAGGGATAGCTGCCCGAATTCTCAAACCATTGGATCCCGTGGTAAGGCTTCGGGACCAGGTCATCCAGGCTGTCACCATTGCTGGAGAGAATATCGAGATCACCATCGCCGTCCATNNTCGCCATCATTGTCGAAATCACCGAGATCAAGCGTTGGATGAAAGCAGGCCATCTTTTCCAGAGAGTAACGCTCGAAGCGCCCCGGCTCAACCTGCTCCAACCAGATCAGCGACTCGGTGAACTCCGAGCCGGGAGTTTCCTTCCTGATGTAGGGCAGGAAGACACTGGC
>DODI01000078.1:5657-5777 GCA_003509045.1 Planctomycetota bacterium
GATGTAGGGCAGGAAGACACTGGCGAAGATATCCACGTCTCCGTCTCCATCGATATCCGCGGCCTTCGCCGCGTTGCAGCCGTAGAGATTGGTCAGCGGATGAACCCTGAATGGATAGCC
>DODI01000141.1:0-3810 GCA_003509045.1 Planctomycetota bacterium
CCAAGCCAGGGAGGCGTTATGGCGTGTGTTAGCACGGCCTCCCAAAGAGGAGTGGGTTGAGGAGGGCAGCAGGTTCCTGGCGGAACAAGGCCCAGCAGGACTCACAGATTTTATCGTGGTACTCATCAACTCCAGCCATTTCTCGTATACTGACTAATGAGTGCCTCCCCCACAAATCGCCGACATTTCCTGCAAATCGCCGGAGGCGGTTTTGGCATGCTGGCCTTGCGCTCACTACTGGCGGCCGACAACCCAAACCCGATGAGTGCGCTTTCTCCGCATTTTGCGCCCCGGGTCAAGTCAGTCATTTTTCTCTTCATGTATGGCGGGCCGAGCCAGGTGGACACCTTCGACCCCAAGCCAGCGCTTGATCGCTGGAACGGCAAGGCAATCCCCACTTTCCAAAAGGAGGACGCCTTCAACGCCACCACCAAAGCCACCGCCATGCGCAGCCCATACACGTTTGCGCGGCACGGTCGGTCTGGGTTGGAGATTAGTGAAAAATTTCCACACCTCGCGCGACATGCCGACAAGCTGTGTGTCATCCGCTCTCTGCACGCTGACAGCAACAACCATGGACCGGCGTTGTTCCAGATGAATTCAGGTTTTGTACAATCCGGCCACCCGAGCATGGGTTCGTGGCTCACCTATGGGCTCGGCAGCGAAAATGAAAACCTGCCCGGTTACGTGGTCTTCACCGATCGCAATGGAGCACCGGTGAACGGGGCTATGAACTGGTCCAACGGCTTCATGCCTGCGACCTACCAGGGCGTACCTTTCCAATCGGCCGGCTCGCCCATCCTTTACCTGAAACGTCCCGAAGGGGTGACCGTTGCGCAGCAACGCCATCGGCTGGATTTCATTCGCAAATGGAACGAACGCTACTTTGCCGCCAATCCTGCCGAGAGTGCTTTGGCCGCACGCGTGGCCGCCTACGAGTTGGCCTGGCGAATGCAGAGCCACGCACCGGCGGCCGTTGACATTTCCCGGGAAACCAAGGTAACCCGTGCACAGTACGGACTCCATCATAAGACCACAGAGTTTTTCGGGCGCAACTGCCTGCTCGCGCGCCGCCTGGTTGAACGCGGGGTGCGGTTTGTGCAGGTCTATAGTGGTGGCAACCGAGGGCCAACCGCGTGGGATGCCCATGACAAACTGAAGGAAAACCATGACCGCCAATGCGCCCAGACCGACCAACCGATTGCCGCGCTACTCACTGACCTCGAACAACGCGGCCTGCTCGACACCACGCTCGTTGTGTGGGGCGGAGAATTTGGACGACTACCCACGCACCAGGGCAGTGACGGGCGCGACCATAACCCGCTTGGCTTCACCATGTGGCTCGCCGGCGGAGGTGTAAGGGGAGGCCTGGCCTATGGGGCCACCGACGAATTTGGCTACGCGGCTGTGGAGAACAAGGTGCACGTCCACGATCTGCACGCCACCATCCTTCATCTACTCGGACTCAATCACGAGGAACTCACCTACCCCCACCTGGGCCGCAACTTCCGGCTTACTGACGTGGCGGGCAGCGTGGTGACGGATATTTTAGGATGATGGAGTGACCTGCATCCAATTCCACCGTCTTAGAAGTTAATGCCAAGTGCCCTCGCCATTTGTGCGTGACCATTGACCCTGACCACTTCCCTGCTGACGTTGGTCACTCGATCGACGAAGTCGGCAAAGTGCGTCGCGCTCAGGGTGGAGAGCCTGCGTCCACTGGCTTGCCGACCGATTGAAGGCGGAAGGCGACAAACAGTCCACCCAGGATGGCGGCCAAGCGGAGCGACCTAACCTCCGTCCTTATCAGCGCCAAGCTCAATCCAGGCGAGCAGATCGAGGATCTCTTTCCGTGAGAATGTATCCAGCAGCCCCGCCGGCATGAGCGATACAGGCGAGCGCCTGGTAGCGTGAATAGAGGTCTTTGCGATCCGGGTGAGCTTGTCGGGCCGCAGGGGGTCGATAGCCAGCTGGAGATGGGGATCGCGGTAGTCCAGATTGGGGATCACCTGTCCGGAGAGAACGCGTCCATCTTTCAGCTCCAGCACGACGGTCTGGTAGTTCTCGGCGATGCTGCGTGAGGGATCGAGGATTTCCGCCAGGAGGTCACGCCTGGAAAAGCGTCGGGAAACGTAGGTCAGCTCGGGCCCGACAGGCCCGCCCTCCAGGCCGTGGCGATGGCAGCGGCTGCACAGGGCCTGGGCGAACACCTTACGGCCGCTGGCGCGGCCCTGGCTTGAGGCCTCAAAGTTCAACCCTGCCTCCAGGTCCACCAGCTTCCATTCTTTTACCAGTTGACGTTCGGAGAGGTCCGGCAAGGGAGGCGGCGTATTAGGCTTTTCGAAGAGATCCACGAACTCCTTCTTTTCAGCGGCCGACAGGGTCGCCCGCGCGTCGCGCTGAAGATGGCCCAAGAACCCTGGCAGCCCCCTTCCCCCGATAAAGGACCTCGGAGAGTTGAAGCTGCTGAAGAACTCTCGCCGGGAGGCCTGTGTCCAACCGAGCCTGGCGCCACGCAGATGATAGAGATAATGCAGGCGCTCCGCCTGGGCTGTGGTGTCAGCGAGCAGGCTGACTGTTTTCTGTACGGAGACCGCGGGATCAAGCTCGATCAGCAGCGCCGCAAGCGCCCGGTTCAATTCACCGGAAGCGGCGGGAAAATGCTCCTGGAAAGTTGAGCTGATGAGTTCTCGTGACCTGGCTGGAAGCTGACCGCGCGCCACCACCCTGCGGAAGAGATCGACGAAGCCCATCTTCTGCGAAAGCGCCCAGCTCTTCCAGTCCCGATTCTCAGCAAGCCATTCCCGGACCAGCCCAGGCAGTCGCCCGGGCGTCGCGATCTTCGCCTCGGCCGCCAGCAGCCCGACCGTGGCCCCGTCGACATTGGTTTTTCGCAGACGCGCCTTTGTCGCTGGAAGCTTCCCTGCGTGCTCGAGAGCGATTTTCACCGCCTGGGCGATCCTCACATCATCCGAAGGCCTGCTGAGGGGGCCATCGTAGACCTTTCCGGTTCCATGGTAAGCCTCCACCTCGCGCCTGCGCTTTCTGTGTTCACCAGCCAGTGCTTCGCGCTCCTTTTCCTGCAGGCTCCTCTCTCTCGCCTTGATCTTGGATCCGGTGTAGCTCACCCTGTACAGCCCGCTCTGGGTCTTACGCCCGCCGGTGGTGAAATACATCGCGCCATCAGGGCCGAAGGCTAGGTCGGTCAGGTTCAGCGGTTGTCCGCGCAGGAAGACCTCAGCCGCGCCAATGTAGCTGGAGCCCCGGGGAACCAGGTGTACCGCGAGGATGCGGCCGTAGGCCCAGTCCAGAATGTACAGGGCCTTGCTGTACTCTGGAGGGAAATGGCTTCCGGTGCCGAATCGAACACCCGTTGGCGAGCCCTTGCCGATATCGAGAACTGGCTGGGTGTTATCCGGATGATCGGGAAAATAGGGGGGCCAGCTTCCCGTTACCGCCCGCCAGCCGAAATCAGCCCCGCTGCTGAGGTGCATCACCCGCGTCGGTCGATACCAGGGCGAGCCCATGTCGAACTCGGCATCGGCGTCGTAGGTGAAGGCCTCACCTTCGGTATTGAAGGCGATACCGAAGGGATTGCGCATGCCTCCACAGAAGAGCTCCTTGCGTGAGCCATCGGGGCTCATCCGGAGCACATGGCCCTCGTGGGGCCGCGAAGGAAGGCCCTGCTGCCGAAGCGGCGAGGTTCGATCGAGGACGCCACGGGGCAGGTCAACGGCGTCGCCATGAATGGCGTAGATGTCGCCCGCCGGTCCGAGCGCCAGGGCGTTTCGTCCATGCCCTACGCCACCC
>DODI01000202.1:0-16472 GCA_003509045.1 Planctomycetota bacterium
CGCGGGGAAAGCGGAGTCTATTAATTGCCAGACGAGCCAGTCGGAGGATGACACAGAGGCTATTCCCTGAAATTCAGCGGTTTAAATCAGAAATAAGAATCAGGATTATGCTGGCTACGAAGCCGGCTCGTCAAGAATCTCTGCGAATGAAAGAATTCGCAGTCTGACCCCAGGCTTGAATGCACAGTAATTGTTCTGCCGCACAAGATAAGGCAATCAGTTAGGACATTTATTGTGCAGCCATGGCTTTTGTCAGCCGTGGGGAAAGTTTTGAAAGGAGGTCGTTTCAAAAGCATAGATTTTGATTTTAAAGTTCTCCTGACTATTTAAGACTTTGATCTGTAAACGTTTAGATCAGGTCTTTCCTGGAAGGGAGGTTGTGATTTCCGGGCCTGCAAGGCAGATCGGCTTCTTAAGTCGGATCTGTGGCACGGCAATTGCAAATTGTACGGCTTAGTTCTCTTGAAATTTCCGGTTTGGGATTTCGGGAGGTATACATTTTAGACCATTAGGGCTGAGAAGTTCAGCCAGGTCGGATTGTTCAGGCAGTTCGGTTTAAAGGATTAAGCGCGAAACGTCTGGACTGGTATTTTTTTATGGAGGTGCTGTCTTGAGTAAGACAACCAGAGTTCTTTTTGCAGTTGTAGCGTGTGCATTCGTCGTAACCCAGGCAACCGCCCAGGATGCCGCCGCTCCCAGCGTATCGGTTGGTGGTGGACTTCGCGCCGGCGCTAGCTGGGGTGATGGCGATGACAATTACGGTCTCAACAACGTACGTCTGTACATCAACGGGACGGTAGGACCGGCCTCCATTGAGGTCAACACCGAGAGTTCTGCCGACGGTTCGGAACTTGGCGCGACTATTCTTGATGCAGTCGCCAAGCTGTCTGTCAGCGATTCGGTCAATGTCTGGGTCGGACGTTTCCTCGCGCCCAGTGATCGCGCTAACCTGAGCGGTCCCTACTATGGCAACGTCGGAAACGATCATGCCAGGGCCTCGAGTTTCTATATGAATGGAAACCAGCAGGCCGGCCGCGACGACGGTGTCGCTGTCTGGGGAAACATTGGTGGCGACATGAACCTGAAGTATCAGGTTGGTATCTTTGATGGAGCCAATGCTGACGATCAGATGCTCGCCGGCCGTCTCGTCCTGAACCTCTGGGACGACGAAGATGGTTACTACAATGCCAGCACCTACTTTGGTGAGAAGCAGGTTCTCGCTATCGGCCTGTCCTATCAGGATGGTCCTGGTTCTGGTGGCGGCGCTCACGAAGATGCCGTGGCGATCGACGTCCTGGTCGAGAAGACCATCGAGATGGGAACCGTGACCCTGGATGCCGCCTGGTATGACTACTCCGAGAGTGATGACGATCCGATCTCCGTGTTCGTCGGACTCCTGATGAACGGCGAAACGACTGTTGGCCCCCTGACGGGCAAGCTTCGTCCCTACATCCGGGTTGTCAGCGATGGCAGCCGTGGTGACGAGTGGGCCGTTGGACTCCAGCACGTGATCGATGGTCACAAGGCCAGTGTCAGTGTGGAATATGGCGATGTTGACGATGGTGACAGCACCTTCGGAATCGGCGCCCAGTTCCAGTTCTGAGCTGCGTCTGACCGGGTGATATCCCGGAGCGCCCTGGGGAGTTGTGTTTGTGGGGATTCGGACAGGTGGAGTTTTTGCGATCTTATGGGTCGGGTTTTGTAAGTTAAATATTATAAAGGAGTTAGCTATGAAGAGGATCTTCCTTGCAGTCCTCTTGGGCTTTGCCCTTGGTGTGACCGGATGTGGTGGTGGTGGTGGAGATACAGCGGACAGTGGAGCAGCCGCGCCTGCGGCGCCAACGGAGGCTCCAGCGAAGGAGGCCCCTGCGGCTCCGGCGAAGGAGACCCCTGCGGCTCCGGCGAAAGAGGCCCCTGCGGCTCCGGCCGAAGAAGCTCCGGCTCCTGTAGCCGAGAAGACGGCCCCTGCCGACGATGGAACCGTCAAGATCGGTATCCTTCACTCGCTCTCAGGCACCATGGCGATCTCAGAGACCTCTCTGAGGGATGTGGTCCTCATGGCGGCTGAAGAGATCAACGCCGCCGGCGGCGTACTCGGGAAGAAGATTGTTGCCGAGGTTGTCGACCCCGCCAGCAACTGGCCTCTTTTTGCCGAGAAGGCGAAAGAGCTGATCCTCGAAAAGAAGGTCGCTGTGACCTTTGGCTGCTGGACGTCAGTGAGCCGGAAGTCCTGTCTGCCTGTCTTTGAAGAATACAACCAGCTGTTGTTCTACCCCGTCCAGTACGAGGGTGAAGAGCAGTCACTCAACGTGTTTTACACCGCCGCGAGCCCCAACCAGCAGCTCGTTCCCGCCGCTGAGTATATGATGTCCGAGGCTGGCGGAAAGTGTACGAAGTTCTATCTCCTCGGGACCGACTATGTCTTCCCCAGGACGGCGAACAAGGTGCTGAAGGCCTTCCTCAAGGCCAAGGGTGTTCCGGATGAGAACGTCAAGGAGGAGTACACTCCCTTCCATCATCAGGACTACCAGACCATCATCGGTAAGGTGAAAGAGTTCGCCGCCGGCGGCGGAGCCTGTATCCTCTCGACGATCAATGGCGACAGCAACGTGCCCTTCTACAAGGAATTCGCCAACCAGGGTCTGACCTCCGCGGACTGCCCGATCATGGCCTTCTCCGTCGCTGAAGACGAGCTGCGCGCCATGGATGTACCGCCGCTGGTGGGTCACCTCGCCGCCTGGAACTACTTCCAGAGCATCGATTCGCCCTCGAACGCAAAGTTCGTCCAGAGCTTCAAGGCCTATTGCGCCAACAACAAGCTGCCAGGGGGAACCCAGAGAGTTACGGATGACCCGATCGAGGCGGCCTACTTTGGCGTCTATGTCTGGAAGGCCGCGGTAGAGAAGGCTGGAAGCTTCGATGTCGACAAGGTGCGTCAGGCCGTCTACGGTCTCAAGTTCGACGCCCCTGGCGGCAAGAAGGAGATGCATCCGAATAACCAGCACACTCTGAAGCCGGTCTACATCGGCGAGATCCTGAAAGATGGTCAGTTCAAGATCGTCTATCAGTCCGAAGGCCTCGTGTCGCCGGATTCCTATAGCTCGTATCTTCACCCTGATGGGAATGTCCCGGCTCCGACCGGTGGTCCCAAGAAAAAGTAAAGTGGCATTTGTCGGTTGTCGCGTCCGCAAGACGGACGCGACAACTGGCAGACTTTCTGTGTGCCCCTGGACCGGTCTCGCGCTTGCACACGTGGCGCGGGACCGGCACTTTTTTCCCCGGTGGTGCGGTGGATCAGACCTGTTCTTACGGGCTGGTTCTTTTTTCGTTAATAGCAGCGTCTTGCATGGAATGCCCGTCTTGAAACGATGCCAGGTTTGAACAAGCTCTTCTTTTCCAGCTGCGTTCTTCTTGCGCTTTTGTCCATCTGGGGCTGTGGCGGCGGGGATGGCGGCCAGGCAGCTCTCGATACCGGGCCTGTCGGGCAGGACCTTCAGGATGCCATATCCCGCCTGAGCAGCGACGATTCCGATGCGGAGGCCCGGCTCGAGGCTGTCGCCGATTTTGTCAAGGCCGGTGATCTCCGCGGCGTCGCTTTCCTGAAGTCTTTTCGTGAAGGCCAGAGCATCTACAGGTGGAAAGACCGCCTCGTTCTTGTCGAGAAATTTGATTCAGACGACGAAGGCAACCGCTCCGCCAGGCTCTTCGACCACATTCTGAGAACAGAACTCAATGGAGGCGATGGGAAGCAGGTTGTCGCCGCCAAGAGCGAGCTGAAGGAGGTGAGCGCCTCCCGCGGTCTGCGAAGGCCCGTGCTTGCCGCGGAGGACACGCTCAAGCTCGGCTCAAGAGATGAAAAACCCCGCCAGCAGGCGGCCCAGAAATGCGGCAACAGCCGGCGGGCTGAATTCCTTCTCCCACTTGAAGCTCTTGGAGCCGATTCCTCCCGTGGCGGGAAGACTCGCCGGGTCGCGCGCACAGGCGTCTGCCTGATCAAGATCAGCGGCAACGTTTCCGGGCTTCCTGAGCAGGAGGTTTTCGATGCCGTCAGGGAATTGGGAGTGCTTTGCAGCGAGGCGGGCGTGACAGCCCTGAAGAAGCTCTCTTCCAAGGAGGGTATATCCCCGGCCCTGGCGGCTGAATGCGCCTCCAGCATCGCTTCGATCGAGAGCTACCAGGGCAAGGTGCGCAACCTGAGCCACGCCTTCAACGGGATCTCAGCGGGCTCCGTCCTGATCCTCATGGCCCTGGGATTGTCGATCATCTTCGGCCTGATGGGCGTGATCAACATGGCGCATGGCGAGCTGATGATGGTCGGGGCCTACATGACCTACGTGGTCATGCATCTCTTCGGCCATACCGAGAGCACGCCGGCAAACTACTACTATATCTTCGCGATCCCGGCGGCCTTTCTCGCCGCGGCCTCTTTCGGTATTCTAATCGAATTTTTCGTCGTGCGGCATCTCTACGGCCGTCCGCTCGATACGCTGCTGGCGACCTATGCCTGCGGGCTTGCGATGATCCAGGGGGCGCGCCTGATCTTCGGCGACAATATCGGCGTGAACGCTCCGATTCAGCTGGTGGGCAGCTTCGAGCTGTTCCAGGATTTCAACATCGCCTGGGCTCGCCTCTTCATCATCTTCTTCTGCGGCTTCTGTGTGCTGCTGATCTATCTTCTGATGGGCCAGACCCGTATGGGCCTCCTGATCCGCGCGACCACCCAGAACCGCGCCACGGCCCGCAGCCTGGGAGTGAACAGCAGGTTCATCGACAGCATGACCTTCGCCTTCGGCTCCGGCCTCGCCGGCCTCGCCGGCTGCGCCCTGACCCTGATCGCCGGCGTGACGCCGGATATGGGACAGAACTACATTGTCGATTCCTTCCTCGTGGTCGTGGTGGGCGGCGTGGGAGAGCTCGCCGGCGTGGTCGCGGCGGGACTTGGAATCGGAGTGTTAAATAAGGCTTTTGAGCCCTTCCTTGGCTGGCTCTTCCCCGAGTCGACCGCCTCGGTTACCTGGGGCAAGGTGGTGATCCTGGTCCTCGTCATCGCCTTTATCCAGTGGCGCCCGGCCGGAATCTTCCCGCCCAAGGGGAGGCTCGCCGATGTCTGATCCCAAGCTGAACACGACTGCGCCAAGGAGCGGATTGCTCGGCCGGCTGGAGTGGAGATTTCCTCTCTTCCTGATCCTGGTGTACGCAGTGGTGGTTCCCCTGCTCTACTTGAACGGCAGCTACGGGATAGAATCGGTGAACATGTGGGGGCGCTATATGTGCTTCGCCATGATTGCCGTCGGCCTGGACCTCGTCTGGGGCTATACCGGCATGCTGAGCCTCTGCCAGGCGCTCTTCTTCTCCTTCGGCGGCTACGCCATGGGAATGTACCTGGCTCATCACGGCGGTCCCGAAGGCAGTGTCGACGCCTCCGGCTGGAAGATGCCGGCCTGCCTCTTTGTCGTCTATCCGGGCAAGGTGGGGGAGACCGAGGCGGACTGGCTGGTCCCCTGGTTCTGGAAGCCCTTCTGGTGGCTCAGCTGGACGATGGTCCTCGGGATTCTCCTCCCGGCCCTGGTGGCTTTTGGCGTTGGTTTTTTCGTGTTCAGAAGCCGCGTGAAGGGTGTCTTTTTCGCGATCCTGACCCAGGCGTTGACGGTCATGGTCGCCTCCGTCTTCATGGTCAACGACATGAAGCTCGGCGGGACTAATGGCGTCACTCGTTTTGACCGGCTCGTTTTTGGAGGCCGGGAGAAGATCGAGGTCGTGCTCAAGGAAGATGAGCTTGCCAAGGCATCCCTGACGTTTGAAGACGTTAAGGGGGCGCTTGAAGAACGGCAGCAGACGAAACGGAGGGAAGGCGAGATTCCCGCTGCGGGGGGGAGCCTTGTCCAGGAGGGGGAAATCCTCCTCAGCACTCCGGCAACCGGGGTGAATTTCAACAAGGACTACAAGGATCTTGTCGTCTCGGAGGTTGATGGAAAGAAGATCACCCTGAAGGATGTCGCCGAGCTCAGGTACCGCGGTTATCACCTAAATGAGGATTCGGTCAAGCTTGGACTCTATCTGGTCACCCTGACCTTGTTGATCCTGGTCTATCTTCTGTGCCGCTACGTCGTCAGCTCCCGGATGGGGCGCGTCCTGGTCGCCATTCGGGACAATGAAGACCGCCTTCGGTTCTCAGGATTCAAGCCCTATAAGTTCAAGGTCTTCGTCTACTCCCTCGCGGCCGGGATCGCCGGCCTCGGAGGTATGCTCTACGCTCCGCAGATGGGTATCTTCACGCCCCACAATATGCTGCCGATCGAATCCATCCTGGTGGTGGTCTGGGTTGCCGTAGGCGGCCGCGGCACGCTCTGGGGAGCCGTGATCGGCGCCCTGGCGGTGAACTACGGCTACAATTTCCTCACCAGTTCATACCCCGACTATTGGATGTTTGTTCTCGCAGCGGTCTTTCTTCTCATCGTATTGGTTCTCCCCGGAGGGATTGCCGATATCCTGAAGAAGGCGATGGGCGGAGGGCGTCGCCCTCGTCTTCTGCCTGAAAAACAGGCTCCCGAAACCGGCTCGGCCGAGGACGAGTCTGGAGGCCGAGGTGCGGAGGTCGCCGAGGAAGAGATGCGCAAACGCCTTGAGAGAATCAACCTGCTCAGCTCGGTCAAGCAGGAGGTCGATGTCGGCCGGAGCCTGCTCGATGTCAAGGACATCACCGTTCTCTTCGATGGCTTCAAGGCGCTCGATGTGAAGGATTTCTCCGTAGGCCACCGCGAGCTCAAGGTCATCATCGGCCCCAACGGAGCCGGCAAGACAACGCTCTGCGATGTCATCAGCGGCAAGACCCGCCCGACGACCGGGCAGGTCTTCTTCGAGGGGAAGGACATCACCCTCGCGCCTGAAGCGGACATTGCCCAGCTCGGAGTCGGACGAAAATTCCAGACGCCGACGGTCTACGACAGCCTGACGGTCTACGAAAACATGACCCTCGCGCTTCCGGGCCGCCAGGGCATCTCGCTCGGCAGCAGGATTACCGATTATGAGAGGGAGTCCATTCGTTCGCAACTCGAGCGTGTTCGCCTGCTCGATGACGAGCATCGCGAGGTGGAATATCTCAGCCATGGCCAGCGCCAGTGGCTGGAGATCAGCATGCTGATTCTCACCGCTCCGAAGCTGCTGCTGGTGGATGAGCCGGCGGCCGGCCTGACCGATGAAGAGACCGTGCTGACCGCCGAGCTGCTGCTCGAGTCGCGCGAGGAGCACAGCATCATCGTCATCGAGCACGACATGGAATTTGTCCGCCTGCTCAATTCCCACGTGACGGTGCTGAACGAGGGCAAGATCATGGCAGAGGGAACCATCGATGAGGTGTCGGCCAACGATGATGTCAAGGAGGCGTATCTCGGACGCTGATCGTGAATTATGCTGAAGATCAAGAACCTCTCATTCGCATACGGCTCGATCCAGACCCTGAACTCCGTTGATATGGAGATGGAGACGGGCAAGGTGACCTGCATCCTCGGACGCAACGGGGTCGGCAAGACGACCCTGCTGAAAAACATCATGGGGATCCTGAAGCCCTCCTCGGAATCGGTCATCCAGATCGATGATGTAGAGCTCACCACTGCGTCCAGGTTTACAGGGAGGCTCTCGCCCATGGCCCCTCATCTCAGGGCCAAGTTGGGCCTGGGTTACGTTCCGCAGGGAAGGCAGATTTTTCCCCGGATTACCGTTGAGGAGAACCTCAAGGTCGCCCTGCAGGCTCGCAGGGACCGCAGCCGGGTCATCCCGGGTTTTGTCTATGACCTCTTTCCCGTGCTCAAGGAGATGGGGGGGCGGATGGGAGGTGATCTCTCCGGTGGACAGCAGCAGCAGCTGGCGATCGCCCGCGCCCTGTGCGGAGACCCGGAGATCCTGGTGCTCGACGAGCCGACCGAGGGAATTCAGCCCAACATTATCCAGCAGATCGGCGAGATCCTCAGGCAGCTGGTCGAGGAGCGCGGCATGACGGTCGTGCTGGTGGAGCAGTACCTAGATTTCGTCAAGGAATTCGGCCATAACTTCTATGTTCTGAATCGAGGGAGGGTTGTCGCCGAGGGCGAAACTTCCGAGCTCAGTGACGATATTATCAGCAAGCACCTCAGCGTTTGAGAACACGATGACCGACAAGATCGCCAGTCGCGGAATCCTCGAGCTGGCGTCGGTGGCCGGCCGGACTGTCGTCACGCGCGCCCGCGCCGGGAACCCGCAGAAGCTGCTCCTTCCCAGGCCAAGGGAGCGCGCCGCCTGGGTCTACACCTCGAGCTTCGGCGGCGGCCTGGTCGCCGGCGACGAGGTGGCTCTTGACGTGAAGATCGGCCCCGGCGCATCCTGTGTCCTGACCACCCAGTCGTCCACCAAGGTCTACCGGTGTCCGGAGGGCAAGGTCTGTCGGCAGGACCTGTGGGCGACCGTGGCTCGCGATGGCTTCCTGGTGCTGGCGCCCGACCCGGTGATCTGCTTCGCCGATGCCGTCTTCGAGCAGCGCCAGCGGATTGATGTCGAGTCCGGGGGCTCGCTCGTCGTGCTCGACTGGCTCTCCAGCGGCCGTCGACACCGGGGCGAGCGCTGGGCCTTCCGCCGCTACCTCAGCCGCTTAGATATCCATGTCGCAGGCCAGCATGTGCTCTGCGAGTCGCTCCTGCTGGACTCGGCCCACGGTCCGGTCGGAGGCCAGTTCAAGACGGGAGGCTTTGACTGCATCGCCATGGCGGCTCTCTTTGGCGAGAAGCTTGTTGATGCGGTCGAGGCTCTTTTGGATATGATAGCGGGTCAGTCTTACGAACCCGGGCAGGAGCTTATAGAAGCTATCAGCCCGGTCCACGGAGGCGCGGTTCTCCGGGTCCTGGGTCCTACCCCGGAGCTGGTGGGACGGTACCTGAAAGAAAAGCTGGGTTTCCTTGCCGAGTATCTCGGCGACACCCCCTGGTCACGAAAATGGTAAGAAAGAGAGGTCGCCAATGCACCTGGCACCACGTGAAATAGAGAAGCTCATGCTTCACAACGCGGGTTTTCTCGCGCAGAAGAGGCTGGCTCGCGGAGTCCGGTTGAACTACCCCGAGAGCATCGCGCTGATCGCGACCCAGATCCTCGAGTTCATCAGGGATGGCAGGTCGGTCGCCGAGCTCATGGACCTCGGGCGGCAATTTCTCGGCCGCCGCCAGGTGCAGGATGGCGTCCCCGGGATGATCGACGAGGTGCAGGTGGAGGGGACCTTCCCGGACGGGACCAAGCTGGTGACCGTTCACCATCCGATCGTCGAGGAGGATGGAAACCTCGAGCTGGCCCTCTACGGAAGCTTTCTCGACGTTCCCGATCTCGAGATTTTCGGCTCCGCCGCTGAAGCTCCAGAGCAGCCCGGCGCCTGCGAGGCCGCCGAGGGGGAGATCGAGCTCAACGAGGGACGCGAGGGCGTGACCCTGGAGGTGACCAACCTCGGGGACCGGCCGGTGCAGGTCGGCAGCCACTATCACTTCGTTGAGACCAACAAGGGACTCCAGTTCGACAGGTCGGCCGCCTACGGCATGCGGCTTGATATTCCGGCCGGGACAGCGGTTCGCTTCGAGCCCGGTGACACCAAGACCGTCGAGCTCGTGGCGATCGGAGGAAATAAGGTGATTCGCGGCGGCAACAATCTCGCCGACGGAGCCGTGAGTGATGAGGGCCGGGACGCGGCCCTCGGACAGGTCTCCGACAGGGGCTTCTCGAGCCAGGAAGGTTGAATCGATGGGATATAAAATACGCAGATCGAATTACGCGGAGATCTATGGCCCCACGACCGGTGACAAGGTTCGCCTCGGTGACACCTCGCTCTGGCTCGAGGTGGAGAAGGATCTGACGGTCTATGGCGACGAGTGCAAGTTCGGCGGCGGCAAGGTGCTGCGCGAGGGCATGGGGCAGGCCGCCGGAGTCGGCCAGGATGACGCGCTCGATTGTGTCATCACCAACGCGCTCATCGTCGATCACACCGGGATCTATAAGGCAGATGTCGGGATCAAGGATGGCCAGATCGCCGGGATCGGCAAGGCCGGCAACCCCGATGTTATGGACGGGGTCAGCGAGGGAATGGTGGTCGGCGTGACGACCGAGGCCATAGCGGGAGAGGGACTCATTCTCACCGCCGGCGGTATCGATTCTCATGTTCACTTCATCTGTCCCCAGCTGGTGGACGAGGCTCTCGCCAGCGGGCTCACCGGCATGATCGGCGGCGGCACCGGGCCTGCGACCGGCACCTGCGCCACGACCTGCACCCCCGGCAGCAACTACATCCGCATGATGCTCCAGGCGAGTGACGAGTTTCCGATGAACTTCGGTTTCCTCGGCAAGGGCAACACCTCCAAGCCCGAGGGTATCGCCGAGCAGGTCGCCGGCGGAGCGGTCGGGCTCAAGCTTCACGAGGACTGGGGGACGACCCCGGCTGCCATCGACTGCTGCCTGTCGGAGGCCGAGAAGCTCGATGTCCAGGTCGCGATCCACACCGACACCCTGAACGAGTCGGGCTTCGTCGAGGCCTCCATCGAGGCCTTCGGCAACCGCACGATTCACACCTACCACTCAGAAGGCGCCGGCGGCGGGCACGCTCCCGACATCCTGCGGGTCTGCGGGGAGCCGAACGTGCTTCCCAGTTCGACCAACCCGACGCGCCCCTATACGGTCAATACGATCGATGAGCATCTCGACATGCTCATGGTCTGTCATCACCTCGACAAGAACCTGCCGGAGGACGTGGCCTTCGCCGAGAGCCGGATCCGCGGCGAGACGATCGCCGCCGAGGACATTCTTCACGACATGGGCGCCATCAGCATCATGGGCTCGGATTCCCAGGCCATGGGACGGGTGGGGGAGGTGGTGACGCGAACCTGGCAGACCGCCGACAAGATGCGCAAGCAGCGCGGGCGCCTGTCGGAGGAAACCGGAGAAAACGACAACTTCCGAATTCGGCGCTATGTCGCCAAGTACACGATCAACCCCGCGATCGCCCACGGCATGAGCGAGCAGACCGGCTCGGTCGAGAGCGGCAAGCTCGCCGACCTGGTGCTCTGGAAGCCGGCCATGTTCGGCGCCAAGCCCGAGCTGGTGATCAAGGGCGGCGTCATCGCCTGGAGCCAGATGGGCGATCCGAACGCCTCGATCCCCACTCCGCAGCCGGTCTTCATGCGGCCGATGTTCGGCAGCTTCGGGAAGGCTACCGGGCCGACCTCGATCGCCTATGTCAGCCAGAGCTGCGTCGAGTCGGGAACCGCCGAGGGCTACGGTCTCAGCAAGCAGATCGCTGCGGTTCGAAACTGCCGCGGGCTGGGTAAGAAGGACATGGTCCTCAACGACGCCCTACCGGAGATCACCGTCGATCCGGAGACCTACGAGGTCACCGCCGACGGCGACAAGCTGACCTGCGAGCCGGCCACCGAGCTGCCTCTGGCGCAGCGCTATTTCATGTTCTGAGAGAGGGCGCGGGCTACTTTTTCTTCTTTTTCCCCTGCTCCCGAAGCGGGACGATCGGCGAGTCCCAGCCTGCGAGGTCAGCCGCCTTCGTCCCCGGCTTGCGGCGCCCTTTGCCGCGCGCCCAGGTTCCGTTGAAGGGGCCGACGAAGCTGACGTCGGCGTCGGCCTTGATGGCCTTCTCCATGCCGACCGCCCAGAAGCAGGCGTTGATGAGCAGGCGGCGGTAGCCCTCGTTCTCGATGTCGTTGGAGGCGCCGTAGGTGCTGGTGAAGACGCGGCCCCTCTTTCCGTTCTTGCCCTCGTAGTGACGGGTCCAGACGCCGGGTACGGGCTTGTGCTTCGGGTGCGCGGGGGAGTCGGGCTGCATGCCATCGAGGGGCTGGGCCATGGCCAGCGTCTCGTAGGGCTCTAGGGGGTTGGCGAAGTAGCCGCCGCATTGGGCCCACATGTTCTTCACGCCACGCAGGATCGGGTGGGCGGCCTTGGAGGGGACAATGTCCAGCCGGGTGCTGGAGCGATGGTTGCCGCCGTAATGACCGGCCCATTTTTCTCCCAGCACCTGGCGGCCGAAGCCGTCCTTGTAGTCCTTGCCGCCGTAGCCGTTGGAATACTTTGCGAAGGGGCTGTTGCCGGGGATCTTGAACCCGTGGGTGGCGGTGCGCAGACCGACGATGGGGCCGGCACGGTCGAGATAGGCGACGAAGTGGTCCATCTGTTCCTTGGGCCAGTTCTGGAACCTGGTGAAAAGGACCATCAGGTCAGCGCCTGCCAACTCCTCGATACCGGGGACGTTGTTGGCTCCCGGCTGGATCTCTCCATTGTCATTTACGCCGAAAACGACGGAGCACTTGAAGCCATGCCGCTTTGCCAGGATCCGGGCGAGGGCGGGCAGGGTCTCCTCGGAGCGGTACTCATGGTCGCTGGCGACGAAGACGAGGTGTTTGCCCTTGCCGGGGCCGATGTCTCCTTCGTAGACGAGCGGAGCATCTGCGTTGAGGGAATGGCTGGAGGCAAGGAGACAGACGGTCAGGACTATGATTGTTTTTCGCATGGACCGGATGATAGGCCCGTCTCAGCGTCCTGGCAAGCTCAGGGTTGCTGCTGTCGGGGACGCTGCTGACCGCTTCCCTGTCCACGCTGCCGCCGCCCCTGGCCTCCTCGCCTGCTGGAGAGGGGCTCACCCTTGGGAAATCGGTCGATGATGGCTCCGAGCGCCTCGGTAAGCTCGGGGTAGACCTTCGACAGGTCGAAGCGCTCCTCCGGGTCGGCGTCGATCAGGAAGAGCTCCCTGTAACCCGGCCTGCCGTTGACACCCTGTCCCTGGATCATCTTCCATTCTCTGTGGAAGAGCGCGATCGCCTGCGAAGCGATGATCACGTCCTTGTGGGGGACGACCTTGCCGGTTCGGAAGCTCTTCCAGAGATCCTGTCCGTAGAAGGGCTTCTTGTTGAGAGGCTTGACTCCAAGGGCTGTGGCAAGCGTGGGGAAGAGGTCGTGCACGGTGGTCAGTTGGTCGAGCTTCTTTCCCGCCGGCAGGACTCCGGGCCAGCGGATGACGGCGGGTACCCGGATCCCTCCCTCGTAGACGCTTCCCTTGCCGCTGTTGAGCGGTGCGTTGCTGGCGCCGCCGCGGGACGAGCCGCCATTGTCGCTCATGAAGAGCACGATGGTATTGTCTCTCATCTTTTCTTCGTCGATGACCTTGAGGATCTTGCCGATCTCCTCGTCCATTGCATCGACCATCGCGGCGAAGACGCGCCGGTCCTCGTTTTCGACGTTCTTGTAGCGATCGATGAACTCCTGCGGCGCTTGCAGCGGAGTGTGCGGCGCGTTGAAGGTTACGTAGAGGAAGGTCGGCTTCTTCTTGTCCCGCTGCCGCAAGAGGCGAACCGCCTCTTTTCCGATGAGCTGCGTCGAGTAGCCCTCCTCGACCAGGGTCTTGCCATTTCGCTGCCAGTCAGGCGGTGGCGTCTCTCCCTGCTGGCTTCCGCCGGGGCGTCTTCTCAGGCCGCCGCCGCGCTGGTGCGTGTAGTAGTCGATGAAGCCGCCCGCATGTCCGTAGAAGCTGTCAAAGCCGCGCTTGTGCGGCAGGGCGGTTTCATCACGACTGCCGAGATGCCACTTGCCGCTCATCAGGGTCTGGTAACCGGAGCTCTTGAGGGTCTGGGGCAGCAGGTGTTCATCCAGCGGGAGGACGGCATCGCCTCCGATGGGCCGGGTGATGCCGAGGCCCAGGGGGGAGCGTCCGGTCAAGAGGGCTGTGCGGGTCGGGCTGCAGAAGGGGTAGACGTAGAATCGGTTCAGCTCGACTCCCTGCCTGGTGAGGCTGTCGATGTTGGGAGTTTTGATCACGCTGTCGTGGTAGCCAACATCGTTCCAGCCGAGGTCATCGGCGACGAAGATGACCAGGTTGGGGTGCTTCAGCTTTTCCTGTCCGCTTGAGTTCGACACTCCAGTGGCTGCGATGATTGCGAGGAAGGCGAGTATTCTGTAATAAGATCTCTTCAAGCTCCGATGGCGCATGGGCAGATTTAATCCTCTCCTGCTGGGGAATCCGGGCAACCCGATAAGACCCTGTGAATATTAGATCCGGGCTGAAACTACAGGTGTTCTTATTCAACCCCGCGTTTATTGGAATGGTATAAACTATTCTCTCTAAATATCTTGGGTGAGCGAAGCAGGCTTCTGGACGGATGGCGGAGGTTTCGGGACTGATTTCCTGTATACATCTGCCGGTTGGGATCAATAAACGCCTGTAGGGCACTCTGACGTCATTGAGAGAAGGCTCCAATCTAACCTTTTGATTATTCGGGTGAACGATCGCGATGAGTATCGACCAGGCAACAGCGGTAAAGGGTCTCATGAAGGACCGGGCTCGCTTGATTGCCTACATCTACGCCATCGTGCGGGACTGGCACCTTGCCGAGGATCTCTTCCAGGACGTAACCGCCCTGGCGATCGAAAAACATGACAGGATTGTCGATTCCGACCACCTGCTGCTCTGGGCGCGCAAGGCCGCCCGCAACAAATCGCTCGAGGCTCTCAGGAAGAGAAAGTACACGCCCCTGACCCTGGCCGATGACGTGATCGAGCTCCTTGACGGAGCCTGGCTTGAGATTGACAGGACCGACAGCGACCTGGAGGTCGATTACCTGAGAAGCTGCCTCCAGAAGCTCAGCCCCAAGGCCCAGCGGGTCGTGAACCTGAAGTACGTCGAGGGACTCAGCGGCGTTCAGATCGCCGAGCTCGTCGGCAGCAAGGTTCACAGTGTCTATGTTTCCCTCACCAGGGCCCATCGTAATCTCGAATCCTGTATCCAGAAGCGGCGATTGAGAGCGGAGCATGGCAATGCCTGAGATTTCCGACAGCTTCTACGACCTGGCCCATCGCTATTTAGATGGCGAGCTTGACCCGGCTGAGCTCGGGGAGTTCAACGAGCTGCTGCGCGCGCGGCCGGAGCTGCGTGAAGCCTTCGCCGCGCTGTGCGTTCGAAGTCGGATGGTGCGCGAAATCGGCGAGCCTCAGCGCCAGGCAGAGATTCATACCACCGACAGTCCCACTGGAGTCGTATCCCAGCTCAAGCTTGCCCGGGATACAGCGCAGAGCCAGGGACGCAGGGGCATCGTGCCCTGGGGCAGGGTGCTTGCAGCCGTGGCTGCATTGGCCCTTGTTTCCGTTGTTCTTTTCTGGGGTTTTCGCCAGCCGGGGAATACCCCCCGGTTCACTGCTGAACCTGTCGATGTCGACAGCCCCGGGAGTAAGCAGGGTCCCGGGCAGGTAGCGAAGAAACACTATATCGCCCGGCTGGTGCAGGTGGTCAAGGCGAAGTGGGGGGAGGAGAACCCCGGTCTTAAAAAGGGATCCAGGCTCTCTGCAGGGAAGATCCGGATCGAGTCCGGGCTGGCCAAGCTGCGGTTCTCATCCGGAGCGAAGGTCACCCTCGAGGGACCTGCTGAATATGAGATTGTCTCCAATGATCTGACCCGCCTGGTTTCTGGGCGTCTCTCCGCGAAGATTCCCAAGAGCGCAATCGGCTTCAAGGTCGACACTCCCACGGCGAGGGTTCTCGACCTGGGTACGGCCTTCGGGGTCGATGTGGATGACAATGGAGCCACCGAGGTGGCGGTCTTCGAGGGAGAGGTCGAGGTCGAATTGCCGGGCCCGGCCGAAAGCAGTAAAGGTAAAAGGCTCATCACCCACGGCAACTCGGTCCGTACAGAGGCGGGGGCGAAAGAGATCAACGACGCGTTCTACGATGTCAGCAAGTTCAGGAAAACCTGGCCGGTGACCGCCGGGATGGTCTCTACCGCAGGCATGGTCAAGTTCGCTCCTCCCGGCCCACTCAGCACCCTTCTTGAGCACGAGGATGATGACCACCTGGTGATTCTTCCCGAGCGCGGCAGCTTCACCGTATCGAAGAAGCTCAAGGTGCGTGCGAATATTACGGCTCCGGGTGAGTACAGCAAGCGCGGCAGCCTGGAAACCGGCAGGATCGAGCCCGGCCGTGTGCTGGCGAGCTACCTTGTCCAGTTCAACCCGGTCGAAGAGGGCAAGAAAAAGCGGGAACAGAAAAACCGCCGACTGGTCGGAATCGCGACCTTCGAGAGGCCCATCGCCGGGGTGATCACCGCCACAGGCCTGCTGCGGGCAACAGATAAGACTCTTGGTGGTCATTCCGAACCCCTGGTCGTTAAAGGCCGGGGACTCGAGATCGGTACGCGCAGGCCGGTCGATACAGTGATCCTCAGCGACGATCGCAAAACCCTCGTCCTTGACCTGAATGTTTCAGGCGGGCAGATTGACCAGATCCGGGTTCTCGTCGAGGGAGAGGAATGAACGGTCTGAAAGAAAACATCTAACGGCTTCAAATTTCAGTACAATCGGGCCTTTTCGGCCGGGTTGGTTTTACGCGCCGGGGGAACCCTTTCCCGGTTCTTTAAATCGTCTTCGATTCAGTAATTTCCATTAAAGGAGGAATTCTCATGAAGGCTATGTTCAGTTTTTTG
>DODI01000291.1:0-2356 GCA_003509045.1 Planctomycetota bacterium
TGAATCCCGGGATGGTGCGCAGTGAATGCTGGGCTATGTAGCGAACGGCCGGGTAGGGGTCCTGCTGCATCAGCGGCGCCAGGAAGGGGGCCATCCAGCCAGTTCCCGAGATCGCCTGGGCAGGTTTCCAGCCCATGGCCCAGGCCGTGAGAGCTCGCTGGCCGGCATCTCCCCCAAGGATCCAGAGAATGGATGCGGCGATTTTCTGCTGGGGGGGAGTGAGGGTTGGCGGTCCGATGTCGTACCAGCTCTCGAGATGCCCGGCGGTCCATTGCAGCGTCTTGTCGAGGTGGCAGGCGTTGCAGGCGTTGGGTCTGCCGGTCTGGAGACTCTCCTGCACGGAGGGAGTGCTGATGGTGTGGCTCCTGATACCCTTGAGCAGGCCGTAGGTCGTANNGAGGATGCGCGCGATGATCCACGCCACCGAAATGCTGACCCACACGCTGGCGGCAAAATAATACACGCCGTACATCGTGCTGAAGAACTGGTGCTGGATGCTTTTCATCCAGAAAATCGCCGCCGCCGTCAGCGTGAGCGCGAACATCAAGATTCCGTAGCCCGCGTGCATGCGCATCATCCGCGTGCAAAGCACCTGCTGCTGGTCCTGCTCCAGCTCGGGACGAGCAATGCCGTACCATTGATCAAGTCCATCGGCAGCCCAGGCCATGGTCTTGTCCAGGTGGCAGAGGTTACAGGCATTGGGTCGCCCGGTCTCGAGCGAGGCCTGGACCGAGGGACTATCCACCTGGTGACTGCGAATCGCCTTTTGAAGGCCGTAGGTCGTGTACGGCATGTGGCAGTTGTAGCAGAGGCTGCCGGAGGACCCGGCCTGGTGATGGGTGTGCTCAGGCACCTTCGCGCTCATGTCTTCGTGGCATTGCAGGCAGGCCTTGTTGCTCCGCATCCCCTCGCCGAGCTGGTCATCTCGCCACTCCTTGATCGATTCGGCGCTTCCCTTTTCCTTGTGCATGGTATGGCAGGACATGCAGCCCATAGTTTTTTTATCCGGGTTGTCGTGCGTATAGCAGGGGCTGTCCACCAGGCCGCTGTATTCCCGGCCGGCGATCCGGATCATCCCGTCTGACCAGTAGCGGTCATCGAGGAAGGTCCTGCCCGTCGTCTTGATCAGGTTGACTTTCTTTTCCTGCGTATCCATGTCCGCGCGATGGATGACCTGCCGGGTGGAGGAGAGGTCTTCGCCTGGCCTGTAGGTGAAGCCGCCCTCGAGCTCCTTCTTTCCCTCCTCGGGGGTGGACATCCAGATACTGTGGCACTGGCCGCAGACCTGGGAGGACTCTTTTGGCGGCAGCGTTTTCGGGTTGACGATGGTCGTATCGCGTCCTTTGGCGTCGAGGTGTTTCTTGTAGCGAAGCGAGGGATCCTTGTAAATCCGCACATGCTCCTCCCCGGGGCCGTGGCAGGACTCGCATGCTATTCCGAACTCGGCCAGGCGCGTATCCATCTTGTCCTGGTGGGGCTGGACCCCGGTGGCATGGCACTGGCGGCAGAATTTATTCCATTTTCCTTCCGCCTGGTAGTGTGGGGTGACCTGGGGGTCGTGAAGGAAGGTCGCGTATTCCTCGACCCATCTCTTCTTTTCGTTTTCCAGGTTGAGGTAGACCCACGGAACAAGTCCTAGCATCCGGCCTTTGTCGGGATCTTCCGCGGCGAACCAATAGGCCTGCATGTGGTGGGAGCCTGTGGTCATCACGATATCTTTTCGCTCAGGCTCTTTTCCGGGCTCGGTGATCTCTACCCAGAAATTGTCTCCGTCTCGTCCGAGGCGGTAGCCTTTGCCGCCGCAGTTCCTCAGCTTTCCATCGAAGTCTCCGATGACAGCCTCCGGAGTCGCGACCTGGGTCATGGTCCTGTGGTAGGAGCTGTGCCAGGTCGCATGTTCATGAGGATGGCAGGACTCGCAGGTTCTTGAGGAGACGAAGCCCTTCTCTCTGACCTCGATGGGACGGTTCTCGACCTGTGCTTCATCGGGACGGGGCGGGGTGCCTATGAATACCGTCAGGCGTATGGCTATCATCGCCAGGAAGCCGAGGGTGATCAGAATGAAAATGAAGATGTTCTTCATCTGGATCCTATAGGATTCATATTATTGAACGGTTCGTCTGTACCGCAAATCCAGCGCCGCCTCGAGTCGCTGGACCCTGAACAGAAAATATAGCTCTCGGGCTGGCATGAGAATCATTTTATGGCCGTCCTGGCCAATTATTGCGGATGTTTCGAGCCTGATGGGATTGCCGGAAAAAACAACGCGCTCTCTAATCGGCTGAGACCTGCGGTATAGAGCCGAATAGAGGTGCAACCGAGTGCGGTGGCTGTGGCGGGGGGGAATTCCATCTGG
>DODI01000291.1:2648-6975 GCA_003509045.1 Planctomycetota bacterium
CGTGGCTGTGGCGGGGGGCATTCCATCTGGTAAAAAAAAAATCGCCGCAGGATACTGTCAGGCACGAGGTGGGAACCGGCCGCTCGAAAATGAGATTATTTCAGATCAGGTTGTTTGAGCAATGAAGACAGTTTACGTGGGCATGTGCGCGGATGTTGTCCACCCCGGCCATCTGAATATCATCAACACGGCCAAGGGGCTTGGGCGTGTCGTCGTCGGGCTGCTGACAGACGAAGCGATCGGGAGCTACAAGCGCCGCCCGTTCTTTTCCTTCGAGGAGAGGAAGACACTCGTTGAACATATCAAGGGCGTGGATGAGGTGATTCCGCAGGCGACTCTTGATTATGTAGAGAACCTGCGGGAGCTTCGCCCCGATTTTGTAGTCCACGGAGATGATTGGAAGGAGGGGGTGCAAACCGAAACCCGCCAGCGAGTGATCGATGCTCTTGCTGAGTGGGGGGGGGAACTGGTCGAGCCTCACTATACCGCAGGGGTGTCTTCAACCCAGAAGATCAACGAGATCAAGGACGAGGGGGTCTCTCCAGAAGAGCTGATGGACCAGATCTGATCGTTCCGTCATCGGCCCGCCTGCGAGGCCTGCTCTTTTTAACGGAAGAAGACAAACTTGCGACGATTCCTTTTTTACATTTCGCAGCCCTATTCGATCGCGATCCTGAGACCTCTCCAGGAGGCGATTCGCGCCCGCGGAGATGAGGCATGCTGGTTCCTGGAGCGCGTAGAGCCCTCTGCCCTCGATTCCGGGGAGAAGGTTCTCTCTACCGTCGCGGAGGTGAAGGAATACTCGCCGGAGGCCGTATTTGTTCCAGGCAACTGGGTTCCTGATTTTTTCCCGGGGGTGAAGGTCCAGGTCTTTCATGCCTGCGGAGTCGGGAAGAAGGGGCACTTCAGGATCCGGGGGTTTTTTGATCTCTACTGCACGCATGGCCCCTCGACGACGGGACCTTTCGAAGAACTGGGCCGCGAGCACGGGCATTTTCATGTCATTGAGACGGGCTGGCCGAAGAACGATCCACTGTTTCGCCGGCCGGCTGATGGGGTGCCCGCTGTCCGTCCGCGTGTATTGTACGCGCCGACCTTTTCCCCCAGCCTGGCTAGCGCTCCGACGCTTTGCGACACGGTTGCCGGACTGTCGGAATCCGGGGCCTGGGACTGGACGATCAAGTTTCATTCGAAAATGAGCTCCGAGTGGGAGGAGCAGTACCTGGCGATACAGGGTGAAAACCTGCATGTCAGCGAAGAACACGACCTGGTCCCGCTCCTTCACCAGGCGGACGTGGTCGTGTCGGATACCTCCTCGGTAATCTACGAGGCGGTTCTCGCCGATGTGCCCGTGGTTACTTTTCGCACAGCCTGGCCGGGCGGCCATCTTCTCGATATCAGCGAGCCGGAGGACCTCGAGGGCGCTATCGCTGCGGCGTTGGGCCGTCCGGGAGCCCTTAACAAGGCGGCCAAAGACCTGGTGGACGAGATGCATCCGAACACCGACGGCCGCGCCTCCGAGCGTGTTCTCGAGGCGACCGACCGCCTGCTGGCCGGAGAGCTGCCGCCGCTGAAGCCAAAACCTCTCAACCTCTGGCGGCGTTTCCGGCTCAGAAAGCTCCTGGGCTACTACCGCTTTCGGTAAGTCCCGGGGGGACGCAGGCAAGGAGAGCCCCCCTGGTTGCTTATCGCCCGGGGCATCGCTTAGGGTGGTGGGGGTGTTTAACAGGAGGAAGGGAGATGACGACAACCGGCTTTTCGGACGATTTGGATCGCCGCATCGCTGACCGGCAGCTCGGGTGGATGGACGTCCGGACGAAATTGCAGCACTTCGCGCTGATCAATTACGCCGTTCCGATTGACCGACTGCGGCCTCACATTCCAGAAGAGCATTTTGAGATTGTCCCGTTCGAAATCGGCAATCAGACGTGTGGGCTTCTCAGTGTCGTTCCGTTTCTGGACGACGACTTTCACTACGCCCGCCTGGCTCCGTTTGCAAAGTTTAGCTTCGGACAGACGAATCACCGTGTCTATGTGATCGAGCGGTCTACCCGCGAACACGCGGTCTGGTTCTTTGGAACAACTCTTGGCTCCCGGCTTGTGCACCTCGCTCGTTCGTTGTGGCGCATCCCCTGGCACTATGCGACCTATGACATCGACTGTCAGTACGACTCGGATGCCAGCCGGTACCGGCGATATCGTTTCGATGTCAAGTCGGACTGGTGTAGCTGCGATATCGAACTGGAAGATACCGGAGAACCGATGTCGCTGCTCGAGGGGTTCGATTCTATCGAACAACAGAAGCTCATCCTGACGCATCCGGTCGAGGGTTTCTTCTATCGCCTGAACGGGTCACTCGGAACGTATTCCGTCTGGCATGATGAAATTGCGCTGACAACGGCGCATGCGGCCTGCCTGCACTTCAGCCTGTACGAACGATTGGAACTCCTGAGTCGTGACGAAATGACAAGACCACACTCTGTTCTGATGTGTCCCGAAACACTGTTCGAAATCCATCTGCCGCCACGACGGCCTGGCGTCAGCCAACACTGAATCTTCACTCGTCCCTACTTCAGCTCAACGAGCTCGGACGCGGCATGGTTGTTGCGCCAGCCCCCGGTATCCTTGAACACGTAAACCATGTAGGCCGTTGTTCCCCCTGGAAGGGGCTTCTTCGATACCAGCTCCTTCTTGCCCCGGGTGCATTCAATGAAGTGCCATTTACGTCCCTTCCAGAGGCCGCCGGAGGTCGTACAGTAAACCCAGGCTTCGGAGAATTCACCCGTGTAGCTCGTATGCAGCAGGCCCGTGGATGAGCTGACTTTCGGCCGGCCTAATTTCGGCAGGGGCGGACCGTTTTTCACGATGCTGTCGGCAAAGTTATAGATTTCAGGCGCATCTTCCCAGCCGTTGCCGTGCGCGTGAATCATCCATGGACGCATGCACAAGGTACTCTGCCCGCCGGCGGCCTGTGATGATTTCGCAAAGATATTAATCTGGAAAACCGGATCAGCCACCGAGGTCACAAACAGCATCGGCATTTTCGCGTAATGCAAATGCGCCGAGGGATCCCATTTCCTCCGGTAGTCACTGAACTGGGAGGCGGTCATATTCTTTGGCGGAAACCACTGCGAGAGCCCTTGATTGTCGCTCTCATGGATGAAGCCCGCGCCATAGACGGGAATGACAAAAACGAATCGGCTGTCGACGCCAGCCACAGTGCTGACGATGGTCCCGCCCCAGGAAATTCCCGTCAGCCCGATCTTCGCGCGGTTGATCTCCGGGAATGAACGCAGCAGGGAGTTGGCACGTACGACATCGGCCGCCGCGTGATAGAACCACTGCTCTCGATCAGGCAAACCTCTGTCGCCGAACCAGTCGATGCGAGCCGGGCCGGAGTCCTTGTGTCCACGATTCACCGGCAGGTTGCCCTTGAGTCCATGTGCTTTTCCTCCTGGCAGGTGACCTTCGAGATCCATCGCGATGGCCGCGTAACCATTACTGTTCCACTTTCGCACCCAATCGGGATATGCAGTGCCCCCTCCGCCGTGCGCGCATACCACCGCGGGCCACCCGCCCTTGGGAGGTTTCCCGTCTGGGGCCGCGTAATAGGCAAAAACGCGAGTTGGCCGCCCCTTGTAATTGGCGCCCTCGTAGAACAATGCGCGCATCCCCGGCGCGGGGCTCTCGGTGGTTGGGTAAACCTTTGGGGTCTTGAACAACGCCCGGGTGTTCCACACCAGTGTTCTCTTCGCCGGTTCGGTCGCCGGGGACGCCACTCCAGCAGCGAGCGCCGTGTTGAGAACCAACCCGAAGACGACGATGCGTTTCATAAGGAAAACCTTTCCAAAGTCTCAGTTGAACCCGGCCAATAGCCTATGCGAAGCCCTGCGAGGGGGCAAGGGAGGGTGGCGTCGGTCACTCGCCCAGGTCGGCGGGAAGGACTGGTTGCGTCGTGGGCAACCCATCGCTTAGGGTAACCGGCAGGATCGGCGCTGGAATTAAAACGTTTCCTGCTAGCTCCGGATGCCATCTCCGTTGCGAGGCAGGCACAATATTACAGGAGGACGACCATGTCCCAGCGCAGCAGACGGGAGTTTCTTGCGGACGTAGGCCGCGGCATGCTTGCCGGGAGTGTCGGTGTTTCACTCGCGGCGGAGCTCGGGCTCGGCTCCGTATTCGCGGAAGATGGAGCTGATTTTCCGACCTTCGGGGGGCTCGAGCCGCTGGTCGCTCTGATGCAGGAAACGTCGCTGGCAAAGCTGCAGCCCCTCCTTGTCGAGAAACTGCGAGGCGGCGCGGATCTGCGAACGCTGACCGCAGCCGG
>DODI01000303.1:0-2645 GCA_003509045.1 Planctomycetota bacterium
ACCTTATCAGCCTTTTAAAGTCTTCAAATACAATTGTTTGCCTGAAAATAAGACCTGCGGCAGAAAATCATACTCGATGAATAAAATACATATCGAATCTTGCCGGAACCTGTGGTTTTTTCTTACCTGTCGCAGACGTTTCGGCGGAAATCCAAAACGAAAAACCTGGAGAATAAAATGAGACCCCGTTTCGCCTTTTCCTGTCCCTATCCGAAAGCTTCCATCATCCTGTGCGCTGCCGTTCTGCTGTCTACCTCAGGCCTCGCCGGCCAGGACTCCGGACCTGTGCGCCTCAGCCTTGCTGATCTCAGCGCCGATCTCCAGATTGGTATTGGAGGTTCCAGCATCGGCGACGACGGCCTGTTGCTCCTCCAGGGAGGGCACCACGACCCTCGTAAACGCGGCTTTACCTTCCAGGGACTGGAGCTCGGAATGCAGGGATCCATCGATCCTTACCTCAGCCTCCAGGCCGCTCTTCACTACACGATCGACACCGCGACAAACGAATCACACTTTGAAATGGTCGAGGCCTTTTTAACCAGCAGCCAGCTGCCGGGAGGCCTTCATGAAAAAGGCGTCCACCTCGAAGTGGGTCAGATGCTGACCGAGTTCGGTCGCCACAACCCTACCCACCTGCACGAGCGAAACTGGATGGATCAACCCGTAATCAACACCCGCATCTTCGGCCAGGACGGCATGCGTGGAATGGGCCTGAGAATCGGCATGAGTGACCCGACGACCTGGCTTACCGGCTTACATCTCGGCATCCAGGATGCAAGCGGGGAGACCATGATGAGCTTCAATTCCAGCGAAGCGGGAGAGACCATCGGCGACATCGCCGCCGTCAACAACGAGGTCAAGAGCCTGGAAGATTTCGTCTATCTTCTTCGACTCGAAAAGGAGCTCGACAGCTTCACCAAGGAGACCCACTGGGCCCTGGGAGCCTCCGGACTCTGCGGCCCCAACGCAACCGGCGATGGGGGCCGATCCATTGTCCTTGGAGCTGACATCACGATGAAATGGGTCCCGGAAGAGAACGAGCACGGCTGGCCATTTCTCATCTGGCAGACGGAGATCATGCGCCGCCGTTTCATGCTGGGTGATGGCGCAGGCGACGGGACGGGTGGAGCTTTTCAGATCGGCGATGGAGAGCTCTCCGCAGACGACACCCTCATGGACTGGGGGCTCTACTCCCAGGTGCTCTGGGGCTACAAGGAGAACCTGGCCGTTGGACTGCGTTACGAATTCGCCAGCGGCGGCTCGGGCCCGATTGACAGGAGCGCGGATCCCTTCCGCGATGACCGTCAGAGAATCTCACCGGTCTGGATCTGGACCCCAACCGAGCATTCGCGCTTCAGGCTCCAATATAATTACGACATAGCCGATCACCTCGAAGAGTCCCAGGCCCACTCCATCTGGGTCGGAATGGAGATTCATTTCGGCGCCCACACGGCAAGGCCACACTGAGCAGCCTGTCCCGGCCCCTAGAAGAGTTCTCGAATCGGCGTGCCGGTCTCGGTCAGGCGGATCAGCTCGGTTGGAATCCCCTGGGTTACCCGCAGCTCCTCGACATTGAAGAGGTAGTGCAGGATGGTGGATACCAGGTCCTTGTTGGTGATGGGGTCAGCCGCCGGCAAGCTCGCATCGTGGTTTGACTCGCCAATCACCTGCCCCGTATTAAGCCCGCCTCCTGACAGCAGCAGCGGAGCGATGCCGCCCCAATGATCACGCCCACCCCTCGCGTTGAGCTTGGGCGTACGCCCCATCTCTCCGCAGGCGACCAGCAGGATGTCATCACGCAGGCCGCGCTCCTCGACATCCTGGAGGAATGTGGAGACCGCATGGTCAAAGGGAAGACCGCAATACCTCATCCCCTCCTGAACCGTCGCATTGTTCGCATCAGCATGCATGTCCCAGACGAAGTTGGTCGTCACGGTAACGAAACCACAGCCCCGCTCGCAGAGACGCCGGGCCATCAGCATGAGCTTGCCGAGGGTACGGGCATTGTCGAGGTAGAAGTTGTAATTGTTCCACTGCTTGCCGATCTGGCTCGGGGAAACCAGCGGAGCCGTGTCGTAGCGCTCGACAACCTTGGGGTCCTCTTTTGAAAGATCAAAGGCATCCCCTGCGCCGCCAAGCAGGGTCTCAAATGCCTGCTCACGAAATCGATCCAGGCCGCCGGAGTTTCCATCGAGAGACTTCTTAAGATTGTCCAGCTTTGAAAGAAGCCCGCGCCTGTCGCCAAGCCTTCCCTGCGGGAGGTTCAGCAACATGTCCTGCTGTAGATCTCCTCCCCCGCCAGGAATGAAGGGCGTGTAGGCGGGCCCGAGGAAGCCCGTTGAATCAAATTTCCCGAACTGGGTCTGTCTCTCCTGGGACTTCGGTTCAACCGCCCTGGGGAAGAGAGCCACATTCCTAGGCATACCGCTCACCGGATGGTTCGTGCCCGCCACGCGAGCATAGAGCGAGCCGAGATTGGCTCCGAGGGTCTCTTTACAGACGATCGGCTTGATGTCGTGGTTGGCGTTCCCCGTGGTGAAAGACCGCACCACGGCCATCTTGTGCGCAAGCCGGGCAAGCTTCTGAAAGGTTGCCCCATAGGTGACCCCGGGAAGAGTTGTCTTCACCTCCCCGGTCACGCTGCG
>DODI01000057.1:0-4637 GCA_003509045.1 Planctomycetota bacterium
GGGTTATTGCTCAGCAGGAAGTTTGGGTGGCCTGGCTGGTTCTATTACTCCCTTGAAGGCGAATACAAGGGGTATTCCATCCGGGTTTATCAAATGTCGATGATCAAGGGTAACCACTTGATGTGTATTTTGAAGTGCCCGGAATCACTGAGGCAAAGGGTCAAGGACGGTGAGATAGGTGGAGTGGTCGGACTGGTAGATGCCAGGGGGCGGCTGGTCGGAACCTTGCAGGGCAAGTCCAGGCCCTGGTATGCGCCCCCCCTTCCCGACGGGTATGAAGTTTTCGTTAAAGATGGCGATTTCAGGTTTAGGCAGATTGGCTGGTTCTTAGATATTGCATCGGCCGTGGAGCAGATGGCGGACCTGGTCGCCAGGCTTGAAGATTCCCCTCCCCCTCATCTGCCCGAGCCTCCCCCTGAGGAGTGAGTGATCCTCCCCCCATTCCGTATACGGTATACGTTACCCCGTGCAACGCGGTGTAAAGCGGTGAAAGACTTGCCAGAGTGGCGGGATGAGCCTACGTTGTGGCGTAAGGACTTATGACCGTGTTGCTTCTTGAGACAGCCTGCTGAAAATCTATAGGATAGCGATGAGTGATAAAGCGGACAGGGACTTCTACAAAAAAGCACGTAATATCGTCTGCGGGCTTGCCGTTGGATTCATAGCGGGCCCATTTTTACTGTATCGTTTCGACTCTGGCTTCGCTGCCGATGGCATCGTTCTTCTTTCCATCGGAATAGGGTTCTTCGGCTTTGCGCTAGCGCTGAACTCGATGTCGCGGGATCGTGGCTGAGGCGGATCTGTAGTGGCGGGGGCGGTGTTCCCAGTTCGAATCCGGGCCTGCGCACCCTTTCTTTTTCCTTGTTGCGTCTTTTCTTCCCTTGCAGGTAGGCCAAGAGCGAAAGCTGAAAGATCTCCATGGAATTGCGACTGTTCTTTGAAGACTACTTCAACGCGGAGCCGGAAGGTGATGATGAGTATTCCATTCCGACCATCGAGCAGACCATTCCGAATCCCGATGATGAGGCTCTCAGGGATGCCCTGTTCCAGGTTGCTGAAAAGTCCGCGCTGGACCCGACGGTCATCCTTGTCCATTCCAACAGCAGGGATTTCGTCCAGTTCTTTCCGCTGGTCAATCCGTTGGACAAGGAGGAAGAGGCCGAGCCCTTAATGGACGCGGAGATAGAGGGCGGAGGGGAATCGGCGGAACCATCCGCGCCGCCTGCTCCTGGAGGGGACGAGGACCTTGCCGGAGAGGAAGATGAGGCATTGCGGCAGTTGCCGGAGGATTTATGCCATGTCGAATATTGCAAGCACCTGCCGGGAAAGCACCACGCGCAGTTTTTCACCGAGAAACTGACCCTTCCCGAGGTCCTGGAGATCCTGCAGCTCTTCGTTGCAGGCGATGAGAGCTGGCAGAAGAGGAAGGAGTGGCGGAAGCTGGTCTGGGCGGGGCCTGAAGCGCAGGGGGATTCCCGCTCCAAGTTCGGCTCGCTGGCGCTGGCTGCTGTTTTTCTTGTCGGTTGTCTTGCAACGCCTATCTTGTACGCCAGGATTATGTTTTTACTCTTTGTGGCGATCCTGGTCTTCAACGCGTATCGCCGCATTGGTTATGGCACGGGCTCACCCTGGAAATCCGGCGACGATGCCCGGTGGGATTTCTACGATGACGGCAAGGCCGCGAAGAAGAAATGGAAGCCTCCTTCGGGCAAAGAGGTCGGTGCGTTTTTCAAGGAATACGCGGGCCTCCTTATCTTTCTCGCGATCTCGGCGTTTTTCATAGTTTTCGGCATCATGAGCGGGAGCTGCAGAAACGGCTTCAACAGGAAAGAGCGGGAGCCCGCCAGGATTGAGCGCGACAGCGGCCGAGAGATGGGTCCGAAGGCTCCTGGCGAGGGAGCCCCGCAGGGCGGACGAAACCCGCGCTGAAATGTCCTCTATATTTTAGATGCGTCCGAAGATTTTCATGCCTACCCTTGTAATAGGTTAATGATAAGAGAGAGACAGGGGTGTCTCTCCGGCGGCAGTTAGATATTTACCGGGAAGTCTTTTTCGGAAGGGGACGGTTTTTTGGGGCCAGGTTTTGCCTGGGCGGCCTCGTGGGCAGGAGGGCGTCAAGCTGTGGAGTCGGTATGTACTCATGCCGTCTGCTTGGCCGGGAAACCATAATTTTTGTCAAGCGTGGGGACGTCTTGTCTCCGCCAGCAATTTGAAGGGGGGGGCAATGACACGTTTCTTCGTTGCGATCCTGTGTGTGAGTCTGTGTATGTTTGTTGTGTCTGTTACATCTCCGGCGGTTTTCGGCGGAGATGGGGTGGATGTCGTCAACGGTGACACCAATGGAGATGGAGAGCGTGACATCAGTGATGCTACGTACTACCTGCGCTGGCTTTTTCGGGGAGGGCCGGATCCCGTAGCTATCATCTGCCCCGTCGACCAGGGAGCCCTGGTGGCGGAGCTTGAAGACCGCCTGACCGTGGCTCAAGACGCGCTGGGCGCGGCTAACGCAGGGCTGGAGACTGCAACTGCAGACAATGCGCTGCAGGCTGAAGAAATTCTGGCCTTGCGGGATCAGCTGGCGGCGGTCACTGCCAGTCTTGCTGAATGTCAGACAGCTCCCGAGCCCGAGCCCGAGCCCGAGCCCGAGCCCGAGCCTGAGCCTGAGCCCGAGCCGGGTATTTAAATGTGAGTGCTCTGGATTCTCCCGGGGTTGAGTGGGGCCGCGCCTTATATCAGGGAGCAGGCGTGGTGCAGGACCTGAGAACCTGCAAGGAACCTCCACGGTGATGAACCCGCGTTTCCAAGGCAGTGGTATTTCCTGCCCATGGACAGCACTGGAGAGTGATTCAGGTGGAGGCCCCCGGTATTTGCCGGGGGCTTCTTTTATTGTCGGCAGAAGTCCGGGGCTGGGTCGGGTGAAAGCCTTGCAAGAGAGTGCTCAGCGACCTATTTTGGACGAATGATCAATATAAATAGAACTGTCAAGCACGGTGTCGGGCTCGGTTTGTTTCGTCGTTTCCTGGTCGTAAGCGTTCAGGTTCTGGTTGTAGCGGTTGTCTGCATCTGCGCGAGAGCATACGCCCAGGAGCTTCCTTCAGCTCCGCGTCTCGCCCTCAACTACGGAGCCGGCTTTGACCCGGCCGCGGCCGTCACCCGCCCGCTTCTTTCGCTCGCGGCGTTTGGCGCGTTCCAGGAAGAAGAAGAGGGCGAGGGAGAGGCCGAGCCTCTGCCGAGGGGTACTCTCTTTCAGTGGCGGGCGGAGGGGGGGAATACCGGTGGCCCCGAGTTCGGTGAGCCGCTGGTTACGGACCGACCCGATTTCACCGAGTCGGCGGTTGCTGTCGGGCGGGGCGTAGTCCAGGTCGAGTTCGGTTATACCTTCACTGAGCGTACGTCCGATGGCGTGACGGTTCGGACGCAGACGGCCGGCGAGCATCTGCTGCGGGCCGGTTTTTATGCCGACTGGCTGGAGTTTCGACTGGGGATGGTGCCCGGCGGGCTCGATGACTTTGATTTCAGCCTTCCTCTCGCTTTTGAGCAGATCAAGTCCGGCGGGGTTTCAACATCGACCGCCGGCATTACGGATCTCTACGCGGGCTTCAAGATCGCGCTGTTTCCACAGGAGGGGCATTTGCCCGAGATGGCGATTCTTCCCCAGGTGAACATTCCCACCGGCAGCGCCTCTTTCTCCTCCGACAGGTATGAGCCCGGCGTGAACCTTGTTTACGGATGGGCGCTGGATGAATCCGTGTCCATGGCCGGTTCTACCCAGGTGAACCGCCGAATTGACGATGACCGCCAGGGCTATCCCGAGTTTGCCCAGTCCTGGGCGCTGGCCCGCAGCCTCAGCGAGACCGTGACGGCCTTCGCCGAATGGTACGCCTTCTTCCCGAGGGGGACCGACCTGGCCCAATCCGAACAGTACATCAATGGCGGTCTGGCCTGGGCTATCACCGATGATTTCCAGTTCGATATCAGGGTAGGCTTTGGGCTGAATGATGAGTCTGACGATTTCTTTATCGGTAGTGGGTTTTCAATTCGCAAGCTGTAGGCCATCTTTCGAGTGGAGGGTGAGCTGCTTGCCGCGGGAGCTTGTCGCAACGAGTGCCAGTCGATGAGGTAGCCGGAGCGAGCCTTCTCTGCTATCCATTTCAAGAACCGTATGGAACACAATCCCCTCAAGCCCGATGAGAAGCGCCCCTGGTGCAAAAAGTGCCGCGCCCACACCTCATGTGCGCAGGGCCAACACGGCGTGGTTGGTTATCGGATCCTGAAGTGCGATCGGTGCGAAGGCGAGATGCTGAAAAACGCCTACGGAATGACTCATTCCTCCAGGCTTGGCTGTATCGTTCCGGCCTTGCGGGTACTCGGTGTGCTCCTGCTGATTGCCGGCGTCCTGCTGTTTGTTCGCGGCAATTCCCTGCGCCGGGCCGAGGGGGCGCATATTATCGCCAGCTTCTTTCTGGCCTGCGGGGCGGGTTGCTTTCCCATGGCGTTCTGGCTGTCCAGGCTGCGGGTAAGCTGGGTGGCCTGGGTAAAGGAGCAGGGCAGGAAAACCGATGAAGAGCTTGAAGAAGAGGCGAAGCAGTGGCCTCGGAATCTTCCGCCGCAGGAGAAGAAAAAGAAAAAAAAGCGGC
>DODI01000057.1:4959-6239 GCA_003509045.1 Planctomycetota bacterium
AAAGCGGCGCTACAAATCCAAAAGGAAGCAGGTGAGGCAGAACATCATCGTGGGCGCGATCCTGGCCGCCGCCGGGCAATGGTGGCTGACATCGGTGGGAGTCGAGGAGCCCTGGTGTTACGCTCCGGGTGTCCCGCTCTGTATCTACATTCTGTTCGTCTATAACTTCACCACGATGGAATAGTCGGCGTGACCAGGCTCCGTATGAAACACAATCCCCTCAAGCCCGATGAGAAGCTCCCCTGGTGTAGAAAGTGCCGCGCACATACCTCATGGTATGGGCAGGGTGACGATGGGATTCCGAGGTGCGACCGGTGTGAAGGCGAGATGCTGATCAACGTCGCCAGCATGACTCATTCCTCCCGGCTTGGCTGTGGCGTTCGGGGCTGGCCGGTACTCGGTATGCTCCTGATTTTTATGGGCTGCGCCATCTTCGGCTCGGAAGACCCTGTAGGGCCCCCGGGGACGTATAACCGGTACACTCCATTTGTCGCCATCTTCTTTTGGGTTTGCGGAGCGGGTTGCTTTGCTATGTTGGTCAGGCTGTACATGCTGCGGAGAAGCTGGAGAGCCTGGGTGAAGGAGCAGGGCGGGAAAACCGATGAAGAGCTTGAAGAGGAGGCGAAGCAGTGGCATCGGAATCCTGCGGCGAAGAAGAAAAAGAAAAAAAAGCGGCGCTTCAAATCCAAAAGCAAGCAGGTGAGGCAGAACATCATCGTGGGCGCGATCCTGGCCGCCGCCGGGCAATGGTGGCTGACATCCGTGGGAGTCGAGGATCCCTGGTCTTACGCTCCGGGTGTCCCGCTCTGTATCTACATTCTGTTCGTCTATAACTTCACCACGATGGAATAGTCGGCGTGACCAGGCTGCGTATGAAACACAATCCCCTCAAGCCCGATGAGAATCGTCCCTGGTGCGAAAAGTGCCGCGCCCATTCCTCATACACGCGGCTCTCAGGCAGCGAGCCGGATGATCCTCCGATCCTGAAGTGCGACCGGTGTGAAGGTGAGCTGCTGAACTGCGTCTACGGAATGACCCATTCCTCCAGGCTTGGCTGTATCGTTCCGGCCTGGTGGGGGCTCGGTGTACTCCTGCTGCTTGTCGGCGTTCTGTTCTTTGTTATCTATTTCACGGACTCGCCGCAACGGGAAGAGGGGATGTATCTTGTCGCCGGCTTCTTTGTGACCTGCGGGGCGGGTAGCTTCGCCATTGCGATCTGGCTGTCCAGCCTGAAGAGCAGTTGGGAGAGCTGGGTGAAGGAGCAGGGCAGGAAAACCGAT
>DODI01000608.1:0-3094 GCA_003509045.1 Planctomycetota bacterium
TGTTCCTTTCTCCAGTCCAGTTTTTGCCTTCGGCGGCCAAGAGCCTGGTGTCTCACCTGGCCGGTTGCGCCAAGGCCCGTCACGAAGAACTTTCAGATTCTTAGATATTCATTTACGGCTCCTCATTCAGGAGCTTGATTCAGGAGGATTGCGAAATGGCAGACGAAGACGCCAAAACCGAAGAAGCCGAAGCCCCGGAGGCCCCAGCGGCTCCCGAAGAAGCTGAGGCTGCGACTGCTACAGCGGAAGAAGCTGTGGAAGACAAGTCCTACGGAGAAAAGGTCACCCAGATTGTCGACCTGTTTACCGGGTTGACCGTCATGGAGGTTCTTGAACTCCAGGAGGCCCTTAAGGATAAAGGCATTGAGCCTGCTGCGGCTGCCGCTGTTGTTGCCGGTTCTGCCGGTGGCGGCGAGGCTGCTGCGGAAGAGAAGTCGACCTTCGATGTCATCCTCAAGAGTCCCGGCGCCAAGAAGATCCAGGTTATCAAGGAGGTCCGCGGGATCACCAGCCTGGGGCTGAAGGAAGCCAAGGCCCTTGTGGACGATGCGCCCCAGCCTGTGAAGGAAGGCGTAACGAAGGACGAAGCTGAGAAGTTGAAGGAACAGCTGGAAGCCGCCGGTGCGGAAGTCGAGCTGGCCTGAGGCTGTTGGATTTCTTCTATGCGGATCAGCCGGGTTTTTCCCGGCTGGGCCGATGACGATGTGACTATGAGCATAGTGCTCAACTGAGCGGGGAGCGGCGATTCTGGGTCCGTTCCCTGGCCTTCCTTCCCGGTCGGGAGCTAGAAGCGGCAAGTCGTTTGTTCTCGGAGACGTTTACGCTCTGCGTCTTCGAGACGATTCTGCGCGCGATGTGCTACCTGGCGGATGTCGGTGGAGAGAGCGGATTATTCAAGCCTCTGGCATGAAAGATAGCCAAGGTGATTTGCGGGTCGGCCGGATCCTTGTGGGTCTCCCCGGCGGCGGATCGTCTTTCTTTTATGTCGATGTGATTTAGGCCCCTTCCTGGGAGTTTTATTGGGATGACCTTATTACCTGCGAAGACCTTTGGCAGTAGGCGGGATGCAATTGACGTCCCCAACCTCATGGAGCTGCAAGTCAACGCTTACCGCAAGTTCCTGCAGGCAGGAAAGCACTACACCGACAGGGACAACTTCGGCCTCGAAGCGATCTTGCGAGAGATATTTCCGATTCCCAGCTACGATGGGAGCCTGTCGCTCGAGTATGTCGGCTACGAGCTTGGCAGGCCGCGTTACGAGGAATCCGAGTGCAGGGATCTTCGCCTGACCTTCGGGCTCCCTTTCAAGATTCGCCTTCGCCTCGAAAAGGAAGAACCCATCGAGGAAGAGGTCTACCTCGGCGAGATTCCAAAGATGATCGGTGGGGGAGAGTTTATCGTCAATGGCGCCGAGCGTGTCATTGTCAGTCAGCTCCATCGATCGCCAGGCGTCGATTTCTCTGAAGAGATTCATGCTGGCGAGAAGCGTCTTCATTCCTGTCGGGTGATCCCCGAGCGCGGTAGCTGGATCGAGCTGAACGTCAGCAAGAAAGATGCCCTGACCGTCAGGATCGACCAGAGCGGCAAGTTTTCCTCGACCTGTCTGCTTCGTGCCATGGCCGAGGAGTATTCAACTGATCGCCAGATTCTGGAGCTCTTCTACAAGGTCAAGAAGATCAGGCTTGTTGGCGAGAAGTGGGTGGCGAAGGTCATCGGGAGCGTATGCGCTGAGGACATTGTCGAGGAATCAACCGGCACGGTTATCGTTAACGCCTGTGAAGAGATCACCGAGACGATCGCCGAATCGCTCCTCAACGATAAGGAGAAGCGTGAGGTCGGTGGCAAGCCCCGCTCCATCAGCATCATAGCCGATGTTCAGGACCCGCTGATTCTCAACAGTCTTCGCGATGATCTCGCCAAGAACCATGAGGACGCCCTGATCCGTATCTATCAGCGCCTGCGTCCAGGCAACCCGGCCCAACTGACCAAGGCCAAGGAGCTCTTCCACGACAAGTTCTTCAACTCCCAGAAGTATCGCCTGGGCCGCGTTGGACGTTTCCGGATCAACAGGAAGTTCAAACAGAAGGTTCCCGAGACCGAGATGACCCTCAAGCAGGAGGACCTCATCAACTCGATCCAGTACATCCTCACCCTGAGGTCCGGAGGCGGGCTGATCGATGATATCGATCACCTCGGCAACCGTCGTGTGCGGACCATCGGCGAGCTTGCCGGCGAAGAGTTCAGGAAGGGATTCCTGAAGCTCAAGCGCACCGTCCAGGAGCGCATGAGCCTTATGGAGACAGACGCTCTGACGCCCCGCAGCCTGATCAATTCAAAGACGATCTCCAGCGCGATCGATTTCTTCTTCGGTCGCGGTGAACTTTCGCAGGTAGTTGACCAGACCAACCCTCTCTCCCAGCTTACCCACGAGAGACGTCTCAGTGCTCTGGGGCCCGGGGGACTGAACCGGAAGCGCGCCGGCTTCGAGGTGCGGGATGTCCACATCTCTCACTATGGAAGAATTTGTCCGATTGAAACACCAGAGGGCACGAACATTGGCTTGATCGCATCACTAGGCATCTATGCAAAAATCGACGAGTACGGTTTCATCCAAACACCATATCGAACAGTAGAAAAGAAGAAGGTGACAGATAAGATTTCGTATCTACGTGCAGATGAAGAAGTGAACACAGTGCTCGCTCCAACTGAAGCAATTGATGAAACTGGCAGAATCTCAGCTGATCATGTTGTGGCACGAAGAAGTGGTGATGTCACACAAGTTGATCCAGGTCAAATTGAATTCGTAGACATTTCACCAAAACAACTCGTTGGTATCTCTGCTTCACTGATTCCNNTCACTATGGAAGAATTTGTCCGATCGAGACGCCTGAGGGAACCAACATCGGGTTGATCTCTTCCCTGAGCGTCTACTCGAAAATGGATGAGTACGGTTTCCTGACGACGCCCTACCTCAAGGTCAGCAAGGGGAAGGTGTCGGATAAGAGCCCCGTCTATCTTCGCGCGGACCAGGAGGAGGACCGCTGGCTGGCTCCCGCCGACGCCGAGGTCGACTCCTCCGGCAAGCTTGTAGGAG
>DODI01000290.1:0-4009 GCA_003509045.1 Planctomycetota bacterium
AAGTCGGCTGCACGGCATATCCCGACAGCCCGGATCAACCAGGGGCTCTGTTACCAGGCTGCCGGTGAATGGAAGGGTGCGCGGGAGAGCTACACATCTTTCCTGGCGCTCCATCCTGACCATAAGCTCGTTACCAGGATTCGCTTTTCGCTGGCGGGAGCCTGTGTGGAGCTCGAGGACATGGAGAAGGCGCAGAAGCATTACACCCAGGCTGCGGCCGGTGCCGGAGTCGAAGACCAGGAACTCGCCGTCCGAGCCCTCTTGCAGGCGTCCGTTATTCTCAGAAGGCTGGAGCGCCCCAAAGATGCCCTCCCCCTGCTGGAGGACGCTGTTGACCGTGCAGGAAAACTCAAAGGCGATTCCGCTGAGGTTGGGAAGCTCGCTGTAGATGCGGGCTATCAGCAGGCCATGGCCCTGCTCGAAAGCGGTGCCGGCGAGGATGCACTCGGAGCCCTCGCCGCCTACCTGGAGAGCTTCTCCGACAGTTCCAACGAATCGGAGGTTCGCCTCCAGCTTGCCTATCTGCAGCTTGATTCTGTAAATGCCGGGGAGGCGCTCAAGACAGTCGCTCCCCTTTGTGATGGACCGGCTGATACAGCAGGAAGAGACGAGGCTCTTTACCTGCGTGGCTGGGCCAGCGGAGCTCTTGCGCGCGTGATCCTTTCACCTGAACAGGGTGACCCTCCGGCAGAGGATTCGGCCGAGGCAAAGGCCGCAGATGAGCATCTTGCGCGTATGGAAGCGGTTTACAGGACCCTGGTCAGTGAGTATCCGGCTTCTGTTCATTCCCGGGAGGCCCGGCTGGAACTCGGCCAGCACCTCTTTAACAAGGGGGTTTACCCCGAGGCGCGAAAGTGGTTTTCCGAACTGACTGATGAACTCGAGAAGGCCGCAGCAGGTGGAGAAGCTCCTGGCGGCAAAGAGCTGCTGGAGCGTGGCCGCTTCGGGTTGGCGTTCGCGGCTTTTGAAGAAGAAGATTTTGAACAGGCTCGTGGTCTTTTTGACAAGGTATCTGAAAACAGCGATAGTGAACTTTCACCGCGGGCCACCTTCCAGGCAGCCAGGAGCTGGATGCTCAGTTCCGGTGAGCGTGAAGCTGTCGAGCGTTACAACCTGCTGGTCGGCGATCTCAAGCCGAAGGCCGGGGAGTTCTACGAGGAGAGCCTCTTCAGACTGGGCGAATGTTACAACCGTCTGCGGGAATACCCTGAGGCGTCGAAGGTACTGCAGAAGCTGCTCGAGGAGTTCCCGGAGGGAGACCTCCAGTACGAGGCGCTTTTCGCGCTCGGGTATTCGCTGCAGTTCCAGGACGATTACGATGGAGCGGTCAAGGCCTTTCGGGCGGTGGTAGATGGGACAGGAACGGTCGTTGCCGCCCGTTCGCAGTTCCAGATCGGCGAGTGCAGTATGGACCAGAAAAAATACCGCCGGGCCGCCCGGGAATATCTCTCGGTGGTTGCCGGCTTCGATTTCGATGGACCCTACAGGGACTGGTTCCGCAAGGCGCTGCTGGCGGCGGGGATCGCCTACCAGGCCGATGGTGACAACAAGAACGCCGCGACACAGTGGCAGGAGTTGATCGAGGGCTATCCCGAATCAGTAGAGGCAAAAGCTGCCAAGACGAGATTGCAAGAGGTGAAAATTGATTCAGCTGAAGAATAGGCAGCTCTTTGCGAGACTTCTTGTTTTGCTTGTCCTGGCATGGGCCTGTACGGGGTTTGTGCTTGCCCAGCAGAACAGTGGGCAACCCGCGGGCGCGGATGCAGCGAAAGAATCTGCGGCGACCGGGCAACCAGTAGCCGGCACAGATGGCGGGACAGCCGCAGATGACCATCCTGAATCCTACCTCGATTTCGCTTTTGCCGGCGGCTGGTTGATGGTCCCGATCGGGATCTGCAGCCTGCTCTGGCTGACCTTTCTTGGTGAGCGCCTGATCTACCTGCGTCCGAGCAGGATCGTTCCAGCCAGTTTTACTCGGCAGATTGATGCACTTGAGCCGGGCCAGCTTGACCGTGACGGGGTGGAGGCTCTCTGCGCGGCCCATCCGGGTAGCGCGGCCCGGGTTATTCGCACCGCGGTCGAGCATATTGGTGAGACGCGTGAAGAAATTGAATTAGCAGTTAACAACACAGCGCAAAGGGAGATCCACCTGATGCGTCGCTATATCAGGGTGTTCGCGGTTATTGCCGCGGTGGCTCCTTTGCTGGGACTGCTCGGTACCGTAACGGGCATGATCCAGGCCTTTCGCGAGGTTGCCAGCTCCGGGCTCGGTTCCGGACAGGCCCTGGCCCCCGGTATTTACAAGGCTCTGGTTACGACGGCCGGAGGCCTGGTTGTCGCAATTCCAACCCTGATGACCCACTACTGGATGATGTCGAAGGTGGAGGGCTTTGTCCATCGCATCGACAACCTCGTTGTGGATTTCGTGGAAAAGTTCCGTGGCGGCAAGGCCAGCCAGGAAGAGCAAGGTGGCATCTAAATGATTGAGATGCAGGAAGAGAAAGAAGATCTTCAGCTCAACATGGCCCCGATGATCGACATGATCTTCCTGCTGATCATTTTCTTTCTTACCGCCACGACCTTCACAGAGAAAGAACGTGAGCAGGACGTCCTGCTGCCGAGCAACAGGAACCCGGGCAGCCTGAGCCGCAACATGGACAACAATATCATCATCAACGTCATGCAGGATGGAGCCATCTTCGTGCTGGGCGAGCAAATCAGCGCTGAACAATTAGTGGGCATGCTCCGGCAGCGCAAGGCAGAGCTTGAAAAGAAGAAAGTCAAACTGAAGGTGCAGATCCGTCCCGACAAGCGGGTGATTTACGGTGGCGTTGCTGCAGCACTTGAAGCCGCGGAGCGGGCCGGCATTGCCAAGCCGCACCTGATCAGCAAGACCGTGGAACTCGATTGATGGTTGCGAAGGTTCGTTAAGACAGGAAGGCCGGGATATGGCACGAGTGAAATTCCGAGTTCGCTGGTACCTGCCGCTTGCGTTGTGTTTGCTCCTGCTTCCCTTCATCATTGAGCGAACCGTCGGGTATTACACCGATGGACAAAAGCTCCAGGCTCCTGAAGAGGAGGCCGAGGACTCCCTGCGCTCGGTTCTCTGGGAAGACCCCAGGCTGGTAGAGGGTGGAGTCAGCACGCCGGGAGCTCACGATTACGAGCCCAGGGTAGGGCCTTTCGGAGAGACCCTGGTCTTTACCCGCGATCTTCCCGGCTTGAACGCCGATCTCTGGGTCGCGAGGAAAGAAAAGGGACAATGGGTGGACCCCATCCCGTTTACTGCCGTCAACAGTGATGCGAGTGAACTGGGCGCAGCCTTCAGCCCCGATGGATCTCTGCTCTATTTTTATTCTGATCGTGATGGAGGGCATGGCGGCTACGACATCTGGGTCAGCGAGCAGACCCCTGATGGCTGGTCGCTTCCCAGGAACCTGGGGCCAGGGGTCAACTCTCCCTGGAACGAGATGAACCCCGCTCCGGCTCCTGGAGATGGGGAGCTTTATTTTGTCAGTGACAGGCGGCAGGGAGAGGAGAACCCGCCGCCCTGGAAGAGCACGGTTCGAGCGCACCTCCGTTTTGCGGACTGGGATCTCTACGTAGCAAGCAGGGCGGAACCCGTCGTTGAGAAGGCCGTTGTGCAACCCGCGGAGGAAGTTCAAAACCCGGAGCAACCCCGGGAAGAATCTTCTGCCGGAACGGCGCCTGGCGATGAAGAGCCTGTTGCGGGTTCTGAAGCAGAAAAACCCCTCGATGAGGGAGGCGGGGAAGAGGTTGAAGGAACCGACCCATCTCTTCCTCTTTTTACCGGGGCGCAGCCGGTTTCTGAGCTGAATACCCCCGGATACGCAGATGGAACCCCTGCATTTTCTCCTCTCGGCGATTTCATTTATTTCTCGAGCAATCGTCCGGGTGGTGAGGGCTCCGGCAATTTTGATCTCTACCGTGCCCGGGTGGCAGAGGGTGGTTTTGTTGAGATTGAATCACTCGGCCCCCAGGTGAACAC
>DODI01000290.1:4424-5159 GCA_003509045.1 Planctomycetota bacterium
CAGACCGACATCCTCTTCACTCTTTCTCGTGAGGTGCGCCATGTTACCGAGAGCGATGGTCCGTACCTGAGCCTTACAGGGATTATTGACTGGCTTGCCCGACTCATTCGAAATACCCCGCCCTGGCTGCTCAGCCTGCTGCTGGCCCTGCTGGTATGCGGATTGCTTCTCCTGCTCTTCAGACGCTACATTCTCTCTCCAACTATTCTCGCCGTATGTTTCCTGATTGCATTGCTGCTCCATGTATTTACCGGGTTCTGGATGAACCGGAACAAGGTGCAGCGCCTGCTGCTGGAGGTGATCCAGGAAGAAGAGTACGAAGCCTTCGAGGTTGCCCTTGAGAGTGTCCCCGAGGAAGTCATCAGTCTCGAAATCCGAGAGGCCAGCGCCGAGACGAAGCAGGATGAGGCTCCTGCCCTGAGCGCCCAGTTGGCCGCTCGGGAAACACCCCGGCCGCAACCCACTCTCGAGCGTCCCGCCATGGAAGCACCCGCTATTGAGAGGCCGGAGACCGAGGTTCTGCCATTCTCAGAAACTATTCTCCAGCGCGAAGCGATCCAGGCCGAAAGCAGCGAAAGCCTTCCGGAAGACCTGGCCTTTCCCGAGGAGAGGCGGGAAGCGCTCACGCCGGAAATCATCAAGCGCCAATTGGAGCGGCCAGAGGAGGTTGCCCAGGAGGAGCGGGAGCTGGTTTCTGATCTCCGGGTGAGGGAGGTTTCCCAGGCCCGGGTTGAG
>DODI01000082.1:0-4041 GCA_003509045.1 Planctomycetota bacterium
TCTGCGTCCAACGCAAAGGAGCTGTTACCGCCAGTTCGGACAGGCAGAAGCTCGAGCCGCTCCTGGAGAGGTACGGGCTTGGCTGAGCTCAGCCAGTTGACTGGCCGAAAAACAGCATGGGCTGTATACTGTCCGGCTTAATTCGCTTTTCAATTCGCAACCGGGAAATCAAAGGCTATTCAAGATGAACAAGATCGTCTTTCTATCCAGCGGCATTCTCCTCCTGGCGGTCTGGCTCTTAGCCCCCGTCCTTGACCACCAGGTCAATTCGGTCGAGGCGGCCGCCGCCAGCGGCAGGACAGCAGATGCCATTACCGCTGCAGTCGAGAAAATCCTCGGCAAGCTCGGTGCGAACCAGAAAAAAAAGACGCTCTTTGCCTTCAGCGATGACGAACGCCTGAACTGGCATTTTATTCCCAGGCCCCGGAAGGGACTGCCCTTAAGCGAAATGAACCCCGCGCAAAAGAAGCTCGTCCAGGAGCTCCTGGTCGCCTCGCTGGGGGAGACGGGAACCAGGACCGTAAACGACGTACGCTCGCTCGAGAGCATCCTCCAGATGATCGAGGGACCGAACAGAAGATTCAGCCGCGACCCGGAGCACTACTACCTGAGTGTCTTTGGCGCCCCGGGAAAGAAAGAACCGTGGGGCTGGCGCTTTGAAGGCCATCACCTCTGCGTCAACTTCACCCTGGAGGGAAAGAAGGTTCTCTCATCCACTCCTCTTTTCTACGGAGCCAACCCCGCCATCGTCAAATCCGGGCCAAAGAAAGGGCTCAGGGTTCTTGGGAAAATCGAAGATCTCGGCCGAGAGTTGATGCTGAACCTCGACAAATCTCAGCTTAAGACGGCGCTTGGAAAAGGAAAGCCGGAAGAGGTGAAAGCGACGCAGTCGGCAACCTACAACGCCAACCTACCGACCGGGCTCGCCGGCAGAGACATGAACAAGGTGCAGACCAAGATTCTCACCAACCTGGTGCTCGAACATACCAAGAATATGGATGAGAGCCTGCGAAAGGAAATGGAGACCTCCCTGTCGAAGCAATTGGGAAATCTACAGATCGCCTGGCGTGGGAAGCTGGAACCTGATGAAGGCCACTCCTTCATCGTTCACGGACCGGCCTTCATCATCAGCTTCTCCAATTTCCAGAACAATGCCGCCCACATCCACAGCTCCCTCCGGGCGCGCAAAGGCGAGTTCGGCCTCGGCGGAGAAAAATAACAGGGCTCCGAAAATTCAGCTGCGGGCCGCGACCCGCGATTCGCCTGGAAGCCGAGCGACCTCGAGATCCCCCGGCAGGGCATCCATGAAGGAGCTCACCGAGAAGACGGCCTTGCCAACGCCGGGCTCCCCGTAGCCTGGCGGGGCCGGGAGGCCGTAGCGAAGAAGGGTTTCCCGCCAGAGCCTCAGCAGCCCGACATGATATTCGAGGGGAGCCGGACCCTGGTCTTTTCCCAGGACACTCAGGGGCTCAGGACACCATACGGTGAAGCGGGGAGTGATCCCCTGCGACATGAAATAATCGAGTCCCTCGCCAGTAGACTCGAGCGCCTCCTCTACCGTCTTGAATCCATGCGGAGCCGCCATCTCTACGCCGGCGACAAAATTCGGAATGACCTGCGATGGGCCAAAGATCTCCGCCGAATCGACAATACGTTTCATCCATTCATCGCGCCCCACATAGTCCTCTTTGCCGGGGCAGATGATCGGAAAGAGACGGCTATCCCAGACCTCGTAGTTAGGATGGTAGATCTGGACTCCGGCATCCCGAAATCTCTTAACATCATCAAGCGGCAGGGCCTGAACGACCAGCTTGGAGATCCAGCGTCCCGGAAAGCGGGAATTGATCGCCCGGGCGTAGGCCTCGTAGAATGTCGCCTCGTCCTCGCCCCGCAGATGCCGGGTGATGCTGCCTCCAGTGAGGGTATAGGCCCCGGTGCGTTTCTCGACATCCGTCTCATCTATAATCTCGAGAGCCTCCACCACCTCCTCGATGGGCTTCACCGTTTCATAGGGTCTGCCCGCCTCCTTCTGCTGGAGAACATTCGCGTTGATGTCGCAGAACTGGCATTCTTCCTTGAAGCCGAAATACTGGCACTTGCGGTAGACCGTCAGGTAGACGAGATAGCCCCATTCAATGGTCGGCGCGATCTCCGTAATCGTTCTACCGCTCCGTAGATCGCGCAGGTAATACTCCGGAATCTCCTGCAACTCGACCTCGCAGACCCCCTCCCCCTCTACCAGCAGCGACAGCTTTCCCTCGATGATATCGACCCGGTATGGAGAGCCCGGATGAATCCTGACGCTCACGATCGTGCGTCGGAAGCCGCGGGGACCGCCTACCAGGGAGAGCTCCTCGGGAACTCTCAGGTTTTCACTCTGCTCCAGCTCCTTGATGGGACGCAGATCGAAGCTGAAGATGAAGTAGGACTTGGGCTTGAATCCGCTGCAGACCCTGAGCGCATCCTCGGAAAAGCTGACTCCCAGCCGGAGCAGATCTTCCTTGAAGATCGCCTCCTGGGGCACATCAGGGTATTTTCCAATGAGGCTATCCACCTCGGCGAGACGGTTTTTTTCGATCTTGTCACTCATGGATCATTCGCAGGAATCTCACGTTTCCCCGGCCCATGGGGGGGGGGACAGTTTTTGCTGCCGTTCCAGACCGAGCAAAGTATCATAGGTTCACGGCAAAAGCATCTTCGGGCTCCGAAGCGCTTGAGCCAAACCGGTCTTTCAACAAAATACACCTCCAAGGCAGCCGGCAAAGTCATGAAAAAACTCCTCCTGATCTTCCTGCCTGCGCTCTGCCTGCTGGCCTGCATTGAAGGCCGCTCGGCTGTTGTTGAGCTCGATCTCGAGAAGCTGACCCTGCGGTCAAGCCACATCTTCTGTGGAGAGGTGCTCGCGACAGAAAGCGAATGGGGAGACTTCCTCGGGCTCGGACGGGCGATGATCACAAAGGTGAGGATCAAGGTCTCTGAGGTCTGGAAAGAGTCGCAGGAGAAACGCCCGGAGATCACGCGCAAAGCCGAAGCCCCAGGCACCCCTGGCAAGATAACCGAGATCACCATCAGCTACCTTGGAGGCCGGATCGGAGAGCGCTGGCAGAGATGCGCCGCGTCTCCGACCTTCAGCCGGGGAGAAAAGGTGCTGGTATTCGCAGGTGAATTCAACAACGCCCTCTGGACCACCGGCTGGTTCCAGGGAAAGTACCGCCTCGAGCGGAAGAGCTCGGAGCAGGGCCGGCCCGACGCGGACGGCGGCGGCAAGCTCCTGGTGCGCGGGTCACAACAGCTCCCCGTCAAGAAACCCATGGAGGTGAAAACCCTCCGGCTCATGGTGAGGAAGCTGCTGCTGGAAAGAAGATCTCCCGGCCACGGAGCGCGGGCGAACAGGGGCGCAGACAGATGAGAGGTTTCCATCGAGCAGCTCTGATCCTGCCGCTTATCCTGGGTCTCGCTGGGGCCATGCACTCTCCAGCCGTGCGCGCCTTCGAGACCCTGGGGATGAGCTGGCGTACCGGCAGGATCAACTACAGGATCAACCCGAACTTTCCGGACCAGGAGCTGAGCGGCACCCGCGAGCAGCAGCTCGAGCTCATCTCCTGCTCAGCTGAAAGCTGGCGGGAACAATCCACGGCGGACCTGCGCTTCGTCTACCTCGGCACCACGACCGCCACCGGACTCAATGACAACGACGGCATCAACTCGGTGTCCTGGACCAACCAGGATGGAGGCGACGCGCTTGCCGTAACGCTCATCTCCGGCGTTGGCTCTCGCGTCGAAGGATTTGACATGGTGCTGTTCTCGGGAAGCCTCGGAACCGCCAACGAATGGAGCGGCCCCCAGGACCCGCCCAGCGGCACGATGGACATCAGGGGAATCGCCGCCCACGAGTTCGGCCACGCGATAGGGCTTGACCACAGCGACATCCGCACATCGACAATGTACGCGGCTGCCCTGAACCGAGGCCAGCATCTAAGGACCCTGCACGAGGATGATATAGCGGGTGTCGAATTCCTCTACGAGACCCGGGCCGGCGCA
>DODI01000154.1:0-4021 GCA_003509045.1 Planctomycetota bacterium
GGCATCGCTCCGCCGGCTTACATGGAGGGCAAAGATCTCTTTGCTCCCGGCTACAAGCCGCGATCGTTTGTCATATCAGCCAGGGACCGCTGCGACTATTCCATCGAGAAAATCAGGGCCGTACGCACCGACAGGTTCAGGTACCTGAGGAACTACCTCACCGACAGACCCTGGATGCAACCCCAGTACCGAGACCTTCGGGATTACACGAAGGAGATGAAGGCTCTCTACTCCCAGGGAAAGCTGAACAAGACCCAGGCCCGCTTCATGGCTGCCCGAAAACCAGCTGAAGAGCTTTACGACCACCTGAACGACCCACACGAGATCGACAACCTCGCGGGCAAACCCGAATTCGCGGGCCAACTCGAGGCTCATCGAAAACTTCTCGCCAGCTGGATAGCCGAGACCGGCGACAAGGGCCAGGCGCCTGAAAGCGAAGACGGACTGGCCCAGGTCTACTTTCGCTGGCACAAGGTTTGCGCCAACCCGGAGTACGAACCAGTCAGGAAAAAATACTCCGCGGTCCTTACTGAAATCGTCGGCGCTGCCAGGGCAAAAGCCGACGCGAACAGGAAACGCCTTCTCGAAGAAAGAAAGAAGAGGCGCCTGGAGAAAAAGAAAAAGGGTGGAAGCTGAGCTTTTTCCCGACTACTTGAAAAACGCCAGCCCCGCCAGCCTCTTCCGGGTCAGCGACAGACTCTTCGAGGAAGTCTTCGAAGGCAGAGAGAGGCTTGCGATCGGGGTGACGCATATTTTTCCGGCGGCGATCTCCGCCCGCGCTGTTCCGCCGGCAGCCTCTCCGCCCGCGCGCGCGAAAGCCGCGCGAAAAAGGAGAATGCTCTTGTCCGCCTGGGGCGGCTCGGTGGCGTCCTCGCCGCCTTCAACCTTGCGGAAGTTAATCTTGTAGTTCCCTGCCCCGACGTCGGTTACGGCCGCGCCCTTCCAGTCCTTTGGATCTCCTCCCGGATAGTTCACGTTAAAGAGCACTCCCTTCTCTATACCCGCCGAAAAGGCCTGCTCAATAAAGTTCGCCAGGGATGCCGCGATCTGGGCGACATGCTTGCTGCCGGATGCCGAAGAGACCGCCAACCCCGTGAGCCCGATGTCGGCCCCCATCCTGGCAGCGCCTACGGTTCCCGACAGGTTCCCATCCGAGCCGATATTCGATCCAGGATTGATCCCGCTGACCACCAGGTCAAAGCTCCTACCCTGGGAGAAATTTTCCGCGCCAAGGAGAACGCAGGTCGCGGGAGTGCCCTCCACTGCATAGAGAGCGAGGGGTTTCCGCTCAAGGTCTTTCAGCTCTTCGGGCACCTCGCGCTTAAAGACCTTGATATCCCCGCGATAGGTCAGGCTCTGAGAGACTCCGCTCTTGTTCGTTGCCGGCGCGACAACGATGACATCGGCCACCCTGGGGAGCTCTTTCATCAGCGCCTTGATTCCGGCCGATTCGATGCCGTCATCATTTGTCAGCAGAATAAGGGGACGCCTGGCCGGAGCCTCCTGGCCCTCATCTGCGCAAAGAGACAACGAACAGCCGCAAAGCGCCATGATAGAACAGAATGAAACAGCAATAACCTTCATCAGCTCAACCTCTCATCTTCAATGCAGCTTGGTACCCGACTCATCTCAATCCAATGAGCCTCCATGTTTTGACGAAAGTTGCAAGAGTACGGAATATAATTTCGGATTGTTATTTCATGCCATAGAGTAAACCTGCAGCTGGCTTCATCAGGAGCCAGCAAGCCTGCCGCGGGTCGCAGGCAGCCCGAGTATCCCGATAGCGAGGAGTAACCTTCATGAAAGCATACGAATGGGTGGCCATGTCCTGCTGGCTCCTTTTTTTCACAATTCCGGTGGCGCTGCAGGCCCAGGTTGACGATTTCGATGAAGACCCCCTGGCAAGCCCTGACTGGGAGTACTACGAACCGGTTCCCGGCCCCCTTCCATCTACAGCGGATGGCTCCTGGAGAATGACCCTGCCCACCGGCGTCAACCTTGACCATTGGGTACACGTTGACGACTCCCCCCAGCTGCGAAGATCCGATTTTCCTGAAGATTTCATCATATCAACGCGCCTGCATTTCCAAGGTTCCGGAGATCCCGAGAACCCTTCCTGGCCTCCCCCGGACGAACCCTACCAGGCCGGGATGATGGTCTATTTCGGAGACCGCGACGTGTTCTATTGGGGACCTTATCGAGGAGCCGGTCTTGTCCTCGAACGGAGTGGGAGCAACAGCCTGTGCTCCTTCAACCCTGGCCTCCAGGAGCTGTCCCTGATGATTACAAAGTCCGGCCCGGAATACGTCTTCGCCTGGAGAGCAAACGACGACGATCCCTGGCAGCGGGTCTGCGCGGCCACAGCCCAGGCCCCCCCCCTCTTTGTCGGGCTGATTTTCAAGACCTGGGGGAGCCTGAACACAGAGGAAACCTTTGATTTCGATTACTACTCGATAGAAGAGGTTCCGGAATCACCGCCGGAAATTCATTTTCCATGTGAGATCGAAAACCCGGACACGGCCTGGATCGGAATGCCGTACATCCGCCGGGTAGAACCTGCCGGGCAGCCCCGGCCAACATTGACCCTGCTGGATGGCCCCGAAGGGCTCGTCTACGATCCCGGACAAAACACTCTTTCCGGCTGGACTCCTGAAAATTTCGACACTGAGAACATAGAGCTTGAAGCCTCCGCCGGCGGCGGCACCAGCGCAAGCAACCTTGAGATCAACGTGGAGGCCGCCTCCTCCATCCGTGATGATGACTTTGACGACGACCCCGCATTTAACGGCGACTGGGAATTCCACGAACCGCAACCCGGCATCGCCTACTCGATCGTCGAGGAGGACGACGGAAACAGCTGGTGGCGAATGGAGGTCCCGCTCACAGGCGATTTCGGCCAGAACTTCGATACCTGGACTGGCGTCGATCGAGCCCCCCAGCTCAGGCGCGCCATCGATCCCGATCTCGACTTTCTCATTGAGACCCGGGTCAGGCTTGCCCCCGACTCCGCCCCGCCCGCCAGTTCTCCCTTTCTTGCGGGCCTGGTTCTGTATTACGGGGGGACCGACATCATTCACTGGAACATTGGACAGCAGAGAACCATCAACGGCCAACCGACCAACCTCTTTCTCGAACGCAGCGGGATCAACAACATCGGCCACGGCTGGGCTGACGGGCTCCTGCAAGGAGAGGCTGTTCGCTTGCGTATCGAGAAGAGGTGCGACAGCTACCACTTCTTCTACCGCGGCTCCGCCGATCCAACCTGGACCCACGCCCAGACCATAACGATTCCCACCCCGCTCGAGTCCATCGGCCTCGTCATGAAAACCTGGGGCGGCGGAGCCAGCTTCACCGCCGACTTCGATTATTTCGATATCGTTGAGGCCGGCCCCAGGGCAGCCTTTACCGTAGATCCCGAAGAAGGGCAGGAGCCCCTGACCGTAACAGTCGATGCTTCCGCGTCGACCTCTCCCAACGGCGCCCTCACCGCCTACTCCTGGGACTTCGGAGATGGGAGCACCGCAGAGGGCGTCACCTCCGACCACACCTACCAGAGTCGAGGGACCTACACCATCCGTCTCGATGTTACGGATGAAAGCGGGGACCAGGGGCAAGCTGCAAACACCGTGCGGGCGGCCTTTCGCTCTGATGGCATAGCCCCCTGGACCCTCCAGGATATCGGCGAACCGTCCCCGGCAATCGAGGGAGGAGCCAGGCTCGAGGGCGACGCCTGTCTGCGAGTGCTCGCCGGCGGCGCCGGCATTCGCAGCAGAAGCGACCAGTTCAGCTTCGCCTACCAGCAGCTTCCCACCCCCGGCCCCTTCATTGCCCGCATCGGGGAGGCCGCCTGGGCCGGACGCGGGCGGATCGGCCTCATGATCCGCGAAGACCTGGATCCCGACTCCCGTTTCGCCGCAATCGTCTTTGCCGATACTGGCTTCAGGGGCCTGCGCTACTCCTTCCTTCGCCGGGAAGAGAAAGCGGGAATCGTGCGAACGACAAACAGCTCGGAGAACTTCGA
>DODI01000299.1:0-5311 GCA_003509045.1 Planctomycetota bacterium
CCAGAGGGGGTCTTGTCCGAAAGCCATCCAACTGGCATCCGCCTGCATCCTGCCGGCATGATGAATAAGATAGATCAGGGTGTTCTCGGCTTCCGGCATGTCGAAAGGTGTCCAGTAGCTCACATTACGAATACCGTGCTTAGTAAACAGCCGAGTGGTGTGGTCACGAAAGCGGGCATTCAACTTATCCATCTTACCCGGACCGGCGACATAGGTCCGAAGCTCGTAGACCCCGCCAGCCTTTTCGATCGCATCCATCGAGGCGGCCGAATAATCGTTCTCTGTCATGAAAATACTTGTCGGCTTTTCGGCTAGTAGCCGCTGGAACTCCGGGATGTCGAGAACCGCCTCCCACTCCCTGTCACGGGTGAAGCTGTTCCAATTGCGATAAGCCGCGTAACGCGAAGGGTGCTTGAGAACGTAAACAAACCGCCGGCCCTTGCTGCCACGTCCTTCTGTTGTGATCCAGTAGCCCATGGGAGCAAGCCCATGCTTCCTGAAGATTCGGTCGGTGTGATCCCGGAAGCGCTTGATGAGATGCTGAAAGCGATCCTCGTTGGCGACATAGATGCGCAGCTCGTAAACAGGCCCCTTGAGAAGGCGAGCGGCTGGCGGTGGATCGACCTTTCCCGGCCGAGCGGCAAGTGCCGATCTGAGCCCGAGCGCGACCTCAACCGGAGCCCGGAAGACCCAGGCCATATCATCCGAGATCAGGCGACTCGAATCGTGGCCGCCGATATAAAGCTCCTTGTCACCAAAAGGGGAAAGACAAAAGGTTCTGGGCGACACCAGCACGGCCTTCCCGGGGACGTAGGAGTTGTTGACCTCGAGAACCTTGTAGGTCTGATCAGCGGAACGAACCGCGTACATGGCGCCGGCGTAAAGCCGGCTGCCTTTCCAGCGAAGCTGGTCCTTCCCCCTGATATTCCCCTGGAAGCCGATGAGATGCACCAGTTCCCCTGTCCCTGGGTGTTTGACCGGTAGCATCCTGTTGTGCGCCCCGAGCGTGTAGGTAACCTTGACCCCAAGAGCCGCGCTCATGAGATCGGCCATGCTCGCCTCATCGTACAATTTGCAGTGCCCGCCCCCCGCGGGATCGAGCCTCTTGACCTGGCTCATAGATTTGTGGCCTGGCGCCCAGAGAAACAAAAGTGAATCACCGGGGCCGTTGGGATTGGAAATGGCCGTCAGCCCTCGTATACCACCGACATCGGTATCGGTATCTGATTCAAGATTGAGGATCTCGGTATATCCCGGCCTCTCTCCATCCTCCCTGCGGTAGATCGAGCTTCCCTCCGACAGGTAGAGGGAACCATTGGCCTGCACGAGCCCCAGCGGACGTGTCTTCAGGCTGCCCGTGGTGAGAAAAGGAAACTCCACGTGCCTGTCCCAGCGAATTTTTCCGGGCAGGTTGGGGTCGTAGACCCCCGAAGTAACCCCGGGATTGCCCAACAGCAGAAACAGGCGCTCGACCCCTGTCTCTTTGTCCCTGTAGATCTCCATGTCGCGTGGAACCCAACGAACCCCCCCCGCGGTAGATCCATGCCTGACAAGCGTATGGATCCACCTGCCGCTGGAATCATCCTTCACCCAGGTGGAGACGGCTCCTCCCCGCTCGAAATTCGCTCCGGCCGCCATCACCAGCAGGTTCTTCGGTTTCTCTAGGCGCCGGCCGGCAGCATCCCGGGTAAATGTAACCGACTTGAGTATGTTCCCCTTCATGTAGCGAAGATCAAACCCGTTGGCCTTGCCGGTATCCAGGTCGACCTGCCAGTGTCCGTCGGCGGAATCGAGGCGAAGAACCTGGGCTGATTGTTTTTCGGCATCGGGGGGAATCACCCAGCGAGAGTCCACCCAATAGCCGTTGGCTGCGTAGAGCTTTCCCTTGTGAGGGACCAGGTGCATGATCTCCGACCCTCCTGCATGCGCCCCATTCCTGTCGGTGTAACCCGCATCATAGCTCTGAACCCAGCGGGCCTCTGCTTCGTCAGCCCTGACGGAAAAACAGGCGAGGACAGCCGCGACCCCGGCGGTGAGCATGCTGGACAAATTCACCCGGACATCTTTCACACCAATTCGCCCTGAAAGCATAAAAATTGCCTGCCAAGCATGGAGAGACTGACAAGAAGAGAAGTAGATCCTCTACCCTCCGCGCTTTACTTGCCGCTGGAAATCCTGATAGCCACGCCCCCGCGCTCACTCATCGGAACGCTCAACACTGTTTTCGAGTCGACCGCCCTGCGCGAGATTCCGACCTTTGTTCGAGTGCCTGCCCCGGGATCATCGTAATAGGTATGGGCCTTGTAGGACTTGCTTGCCGCAAGGAAATCCAGGCTGACCTCCAGCGTCCTGGCCTTCCTGGCATTGAGACAGCCGATATACCAGTCGTCTCCATTGCGCCGGGCGACAACCGCGTAGCGACCGATTTTCCCGTGAAGCACACGGAGCTCGTCCCAGGTCGTCGGCAGCGCCGTGATGAACTCAAACTCGGGCTCGCCAGCGGCGGAGGACGGCTGGTCATACCAGAAGAGGAACTGCCACGGACTGAAGAAACAGATCATCTTGGCGAGCTGGGCCGCATGGGAGGTCGTCTGGTCAACATAGCCGTTGAAGTAGCAGAATGTGTGGTCTGCCGGGCCGGCGATCATGCGATTGAATAGATTCGCGAGCGCCTGCTCGTTCGGCGGACGCGTCTCGTCCCCTCCGATTCCCTCGGCGGTCATGAAATTCGGATAGGTTCGCTCCCAGCCGGTCATCCTATACTCATCATGAACATCGACCATGATCTCATACTTCGCGCACTTGACGATCGCCTCGTGCATCCAGCGGGTCCACTTCTGATCGCCGTGCTGTACGAAACCGAACTTCAGTCCCGCAATGCCCCAGCGCCTGTAAATCGGAAGCAGGTCGTCAAGGTCCCGCTCGAGGTGTCGCCTGTTTACGTACAGGATCACGCCGATGTTGTTTTTTTCGGCGTACTGGATAACCGCCTGAAGGTCGAGCCCACCCCTCGACACGGTACGCGCATCGGAGGTCATCTTGCCCTGGTCGCCATACCAGCCGGCATCATACTCGATGAACTGCAAGCCGTGCTTAACGGCGAAATCTACGCAGGCCATTCCTCCCTTGGTCGAGAGAGTGACCTCCCGAATCACCTTCCCGGGCCGTATCCAGCTCGTATCTTTTATTTTATTCGGTTCGTTGAGATTCAACAGCAGGTCGTTATTCTCGAGCAGCTTCCCGGCCCGGTCGGCGGCCATCACGACCCGCCAGGGTGTCCTGAGTGGCAGCGAGGCGGTTACGGGCCCATGAAGCCTCGAGACCAGCGTGCGAGGAGAATCTTCAGAGCGTCGCAAGCGCATGCGGGCATAGTCCACCAGCGCCGCCTCGGCAATCGCGATCACCTTGCCGGCTTCCGTCTCGAGCACGCAGGGACGCTCAATGCTGCTGCGCAGCTCGCTCAGCTTTACCTTTGAATATTTCCCCTGGGCCGAGTAGACCGCCCATGTCTTGTGATCTGCGGTGAAACAGAACTCCGTCTTCTCACTCTCGATGTTGATCGACTTCTTTTCTCCCCTGGCCCCCACAAGGTAGCGGAAGGCGACCCCTGAATCGTAGGCTCGAACCTCAAGCTTAAGTCCGGCAAGAGGGCCGGGACGCCGAAAGAGAACCACGGCCCCGCGGTAGTGATCGCGAACAAGAGAGCGTTCCCCCCAGACCGGCCGCCAGGAGCCATCATGAAGCTCAGCCGCGCCCAGCTCGGCCTTAACATAGCCGCCGGTCCAATCCACTCCACCAGCCTCAAGAAAGCCAAGGCCGCTGGGCAGGACCACCTCATCTTTCCCACGCCTGACGCGATACAGCGCCCTCCCTTTGTCACCCACCGAGAACTCGATCCTGAACGTACCATCCGGGGACGCGAGAGAGCTCCAGGATTCCTCTGCCTCACAGGCAGGCGCCGAGAGACCCAATAGAACAACAGCGCCAATCACCACGAATCGAGCATACTTCATCGAGTTCTACTTCTTCTTCAATTGCTTGGAGATGCTGTCGATCTTGCCTTCCTGCAGAATCGGCAGGTAGCGGTTCGGCATGGAGAGAATGAAACAAGCCACCGCAGTTCCGTACATATCCCCGGGCACGCCGCCCACGCGACCTCCCCTCCAGAGCCCATCCTGGGATGATTGCCCGGCGCTGAGCATCTGGCTCGCAACGAGGTAGTCCCGCAACCGCGGGTAGGACTCTCGCCAGCGTTTCCCTCCGACCTGATAGAGCGCCTGTCCCACATAATAGAGAGTGTAGGCATCTCCGCACGGCACGCTGCCGTTTCTCGACCCTGGCTTGGCTGCCTTGCCAATCGCGGCCTGGATCACATCAAGATTCTTCCCGATTCGCCAATCACCGTATTGACCGAATTCCTGCAGGCAGACCACGCCGGCCGCTGCCATTGCCAGCGTGCCGCCTCCGCCATTGTAGGTAAACTGACCGGCCTCGAGCATAGCGGCCTTCGGGTTGGTCAGGCCATTCTTGCCTGAGCGAGTCTTGTAGTACCTTCTCACGCTCTGAATCGCCGAGCCAACCACCTCGGGTGAGACCTCCAGGCCGCTGTCCATGGCACCGCGGAGAGCCTTGGCCTGCATTACCACGAGGCTGAGATCATGCCCCCTGCCCTGCCGACGCGCGCGATAATCCCAGCCGCCGTCCTCCGCCTGGGTATTCGAGATCAGCTTGAGCGCCTTATCGAGCACTTTGTTGAGAGCCTTGTCGTTCGTCATGCCGTAGGCCTGGCCAAGCGCGAAAGCCGCAAGGCCATGGTTGTACATGTCATGCTGGGCGTTGGCGATGTTCAGGAGCCCGGAAGGCTTGGCGTTCCGGGTCACGTAGTTCAGGGCCCTCTGGACGGTATTGCCGTAGCGGCCCCGGCCGGGAAGGTAGCCTGCGGAGAGAAACGCCAACGCCCCCATCCCCACAAGCCCCAGGTTGTTGGAATTCCAGTTGCCCTCAGCCCCCTGGTTCCTTGCGAGCCATTCAAGGCCCTTCTGAAGGGCCCGTTCACTCGCGGGAGTCACCTCCCACTCACCCTCGGCAAAGACAGATGAAGTCAGAAGCGAAACCGTGAGAAGCAAAATCAATGTAGTTCTAAATAATTGTCGCACGCCGCCACTCCCTTGATTCAAAGTGGATGATTATCTGTTCCAATAGCCTATGCGAGGGCGCGAAGGCTGGCAAGGGTGGCCTTCTCATCCGGCTTAGTGCCGGCCTTCTCAGCTGCCCGGTCGAGCTGGTAATTCCCCAATCCCAGGAAATACAA
>DODI01000299.1:5391-5747 GCA_003509045.1 Planctomycetota bacterium
CACCTCCCACTCACCCTCGGCAAAAACAGATGAAGTCAGAAGCGAAACTGTGAGAAGCGCAATCAATGTAGTTCTAAATAATTTTCGCACGATGCCACTCCCTTGATTCAAAGCGGATGATTATCTGTTCCAATAGACTATGCGAGGGCAAGAAGGCTGGCAAGGGGCTGGTCCGGCATCGGAAGGCCAATAGCGGGTGCCGCCGAATGCCGCGGGACGCTCGAAAATCGGAACCTTTCGAATAAATGAGATACCACGACATGGTCCGACAAGCTCTCTTCGTCTTGGCCCTCCTCGTTGGAGGAACGGCCGCGGCCAGGAGCCCGGTTCCGAAGCGGCCGAACGTGCTGTTTATC
>DODI01000396.1:0-5786 GCA_003509045.1 Planctomycetota bacterium
CCTGAAGAGAGACCTCCAGGAGCTCCGCGATGCCGGACTCTACAAGGAAGAGAGGGTCATCCGATCAAAGCAGGACGCCTTGATCGAGGTAGAACACCCGCCAGGCTCCCCCCCGCGGAAGGTGATCAACTTCTGCGCCAACAACTACCTTGGCCTCTCGAGTCATCCGGCCGTCATCGAGGCCGCGCGTGAAAGCCTCAACGAACGGGGCTTCGGGATGAGCAGCGTTCGCTTCATCTGCGGCACCCAGGACCGCCACAAGCTGCTCGAGACCCGGCTGGCTGAATTCCTCGGGACCGAGGACTCGATCCTCTACGCGGCCTGCTTCGATGCCAACGGCGGCGTGTTCGAGCCCCTGCTCTCGGAGAAAGACGTCATCCTCACCGACCAGCTCAACCATGCCAGCATCATCGACGGGATTCGGCTCTGCAAGGCCCGCCGAGCGATCTACGAACACGCCGACATGACCGACCTCGAGGAAAAATTAAAGCGTGCCGCGGACGCCCGCTACCGGCTGATCGCCACCGACGGCGCCTTCAGCATGGACGGCGCAATCGCCCGGCTCGACGAGATCTGCGACCTCGCCGACCGCTACGATGCCCTGGTCATGGTCGATGACTGCCACGCCACCGGCTTCCTCGGCCCCAGGGGCCGGGGCTCGCACGAATACCGCGGCGTCATGGGACGAATTGACATCATCACGGGAACCTTCGGCAAGGCTCTCGGGGGCGCCTCCGGGGGCTTCGTCTCCGGGCGCCGGGAGATCGTCGAGCTGCTGCGACAGCGGTCGAGGCCGTACCTCTTCAGCAATACCCTGGCGCCTCCCATCACCAGCGCCACCCTCAAGGTTCTCGAGCTCCTGGAGGAATCGACCAGCCTGCGTGACAAGCTCGAGGAGAACACCGCGCGGTTCAGGGAGGCGATGACCGAGGCGGGCTTCCAGATCAAGGAGGGCGATCACCCCATCGTCCCCATCATGCTCTACGATGCGCGCCTGGCCCAGGCCATCGCCGCGGAGCTCTTCGAGGAGGGAATCTACGTCATCGGCTTCTCGTTCCCCGTGGTGCCGAAGGGCGAGGCGCGAATTCGCGTACAGCTCTCCGCCGGCCACGATGCCGACCAGATCGACCAGGCGGTCGCGGCCTTTACCCGGGTAGCGAAGAAGCACGGCGTCCTCGACTGACCGGCGGAACGAACCCCGGAGACCGCCGCGCTGACGCGAACCTATTCGGCAACGTAGCGGTATTTGCCGCCGTTCTGCTCAGCGCATTTTCGCATCCACTCGACCTCCCGGCCGAAGGCGATGCAATGGATGGTGATGCCCCGGGTACGGTTGAATTCGCGAATACCCGCCAGCATCCCATCGGCATCCTTGAAGCGGCCGGTGGTGGCGGCCCCATCGGTAAGCAGGTAGATCGTATCGACGAGGGGATCCTTCAGGGCCCGCTCGACGGTGTCGAAGATGTTCGTGCCGCCGCCGGTCGTGAGTCCCTTGGCATAGGCCAGGGCCTTCTTCCGAACCGCCCGGGTGAGAATCTTCAGGCTCTTCTCCCAGACGCGGACCGTCCTGTCGAAGATCATGATGTTGATCCCGGCACCAAGCGGAAGCTTTTCGACGACCTTGGCAAGCTCAGCCTTCATCACATCGAGCTTCGACAGGCCCAGCTTGCGCGCCTCCGGCCCCCTGGCCTTGGCGAGCATACTGTTGGAAACATCGAGCAGGAAGGCGATCCGTTTCGAGGTGATCTCAATGCCGAAATAGGACAGGTCATGCGCCTTGACCGCCGTCTGCGCGGCCTCCAGCGAGGACTGCGCCACGAATCGTCCTTTCTCGTTCTCCCACCATTTTCGCCAGTCCTCCGGCACCAGGCCCATATTGTGGCCGGACACCCGGACCAGGAGGTTGAGCGCATCGATTCGCAGGCGATATTGCTTTTCGAGATCGAGATACTCGATCAGCGGGGCGATCATAATGTTCGAGCCTCCGACCCGCTTGACCACGCCCTCTAGCGAGCGCAGCGCGGAGGCTCTCACCCTCGCGTTCTTGTCCATCAAGCCGCCAACAAGAGCCTTGAGCGCGTCCTTATTGGCCGCCGCGACGCCAAGGCTCCCCAGGGCAACAGCCCGGAGATCCTCATCCTTGCTCTTGAGCAGCTTGGCCAGGATCTCAACGCTCGAGCTGGTAGCTGCGCGGGCAATCGCGTCCAGCAGCTTGATCCTGTAGGAGATGAGCTCGTAGCCCCGTCGGCGGGCCAGCAACCGGAGAACCTCGCGAGCTCCATCCTTCGTCCCCAACTGGACGAGAGAGGCGGTCGCGGCGATCACTATGGGTTCGAAATCGTGTTTCATGTAGCGCACCAACCGCTTGCGATCCTTGACGAGCTGAAGCCCTCCGGCCATGGACACGTAAACGTAGAGCCGGGTCGGCGTGAGCTCCTCCATCGCGAAAGCTTCCGCCTTCAGCCAGGCGGTGATCTCTTCATCCGCAGCCATACCGAAGAGCGCGGTAACCGCCAGGTCTCCCAGCTCGGTATCCGGATTCGTCTCGGCGACATCGTCTGACAGGTAAGCAGAGATCTGCCGGGCCGAAGCGAGGGTCTTCACCTGGGCAAGCAGCGGCACGGCGGCAACCAGGCAGTCTCTTGATTTCAGCGTCGGCGCCACCCGGACCAGGTGCTCCCTCCAGAATTGAGTGAACCTCCGCTGATGCAGGGCCTCGAGCGCGGCCAGCCGAACAGTAACGGCAAGCCTGGAGAACCCGATAAAGACCTGGGCGGGGGCCCTCGGATCCTCAGAGCTCACGATGGCGGCCGTCACCACCGGCTTGAGGGCCGCAGGACCATCCTTCCACTGCAGCGCGAGATAATCAAAGGCCGCCTTCTCTTCCAGGCGAGCCATGCCGCGAAGGATCGGCTTCACGGCCGAGATGGCGAGGGCCAGGCGTTTTCCACCCGCCTGCTTACCCTTCCTGTTCGGCGGCACCCGGCCGCCCGGCTGCCGGCCCGCGGGTCGCCGGCCGGGACGTCTTCCCGGCCGCGCTTCAGCGTCACCCGGCAGCGGGGGAAGCGCAGGCCTGAGCTTGACCTTGAGCAGCTCGGCTTCATATTTTTTAACTAGCGCCTGGAGTTCATCGCTGCGCGCCGCCTTCGCGAACGAACCTGCCGGTATCGGTAACAGCAGGAACAATGTGACGCACAACCATCTCGACATCGAATTAACTGTCCTTTTTATTCTTCGCCGGGGTCTTATCCTCCGGCTTCTTGCCGCGCCGAACCGCGGCGATTACACGCTTCTTGACGACCTGCGGATCCATCTCAAAATCATCCTGCGACAGCTCCTTGTGACGCTCGCAGAGCTTGAAGAGGCTCAGCGCCATCAGCGCCACCATCCCCTCGAGGGTCGGATGCAATTCATCTCTCTGAAGCAGAGTTCGAATCGATCCTTCAGGATAGCTGATCTTGGCGACCTTGACCGCCTTTCCGGCACGCAGGTCATTGAGGAACTCCGCCATGGGCACCAGGATGATGTTCTTGTGCTCAGCGGCCCAGGCATCGATCCGCTCATTCAGGCCCTTGAGCGTTGCCGGGCGGGGCACCTGCCGGGGAGACAGCATCTTGCCCACCGAGGCCTTCATATCGGGAATCCTGCTGAGGAGAACCGGACACTTCAGCTCGGAGAGGTATTTCAGCCCGGCCTCGAGATCCTCCATGCGCCGATCCTCGCTCTTGGGTCCGTAGCCGAACCAGAAAAGGAAATCGACCGCGACAACCAGGGTCGCCCTGGCCTCCTTCGCACTGCGAATCGCCTGGGTACCCATCCAGCGGGGATTCATGAAGAACAGGGGAGACGAGGTGTTGAGCACCTCGTCGTGCTCCACCTCCACCATGTGCTCGATGATCTTCGCAAGGTTCACTGTCCTGCCGGCCTCGCGCCGGGTATTGAAACCTGCCGAGGCGCTGGCCCCGATCACCACAATCCGCTTCCAGACGTTCTTCGCGGCGTCATCGGCGCAAGCTAACCGCGCTGGAAGCAGCGCAGGCAACAGGAATACGGCTGAAAATACGAGCTGTCTCAACAAGACCGGAATACCCATCCATCGTTTTGACTCTGCGGGGGGTCAACTGTCCCTTGCGTCCAGTATAGGGGATGCTGAGCCCAGCCTGCCAATCGATACCCCTCCGGGATAGAAAAATGCTCAGGAGCGGGAAATGAACTCATCAAGATTCAGAAGAACCCGTGAAAGACCGACCCAGCTGGCCAGCTCTCCGGCCGAGACCCCCTCCACCGAGAGCTTGCCCGTCATTTTCTTCGCTCCCTCCGGATTGGCATCGCAGAACTTACGCAGTCTTGCATGCAGCGCCCGAAGACTTTCCAGCTCCCCATCAACAGGCTCCCTGCAGAGACAGAGCCTGAAGGCATAGCGCAGCCTGTCCTCGACATCATTGCCCCCCTCCCGGACGATTCGCGCTCCGAAGGCCTGGGCGCATTCGAAAAAAACCGGATCGTTGAGAAGCGTCAGGGCCTGCAGGGGCGTGTTCGAACGCTCCCGGCGAAGGCAGGTAACCGTACTGTCGGCGCTGTCAAAGGTCATGAGCATCGGATAGGGAACCGTTCGCTGAAAAAAGATGTAGAGCCCCCGCCTGTAGTTGTCCTCCCCCTTGCTCTGAGGCCATTTGACGGAGCCGGCATAACCCAGCTCAGCGACACCCGAGGGCAGCCTTGGACGAATACTCGGACCGCCAAGCTTGCGGCTCAACAAGCCGCTGGCATCGAGGCTGAGGTCGCGGATGATCTCAGCCTCAACCCTGAAACGATTCTGACGGGACAGCAGCTCATTCTGAGGATCACGAGCCGCGAGGGCGGGACGTACGATGGAGGCCTGGCGGTAGGTGGAGGAGCTGACGATCAGCTCGATCAGCTGCTTGCGGCTCCAGCCTTGCCTGATGAGCTCAGAGGCCAGCCAGTCCAGCAGCAGAGGATGGCTCGGGGCGGAGCCTCGCACTCCAAAATCATCCACGGTCGTAACCAGCCCGCGGCCGAAGAGGTATTGCCACCAGCGATTGACCGTCACCCTTGTCGTGAGAGGATTCCGGGCGTCAAGAAGCCAGTTGGATAGATCGAGGCGGTCAGGCCTTTTACCCTTCGGCTCAAACGGATGCAGGGCCGAAGGGGTGGCGGCCTGGACCTCCGCTCCCCTACGGAGAAAATCGCCCCTGATAAGCACATGGGTCTTCCGGGGGCTGCCTCTCTCCGCCAGGGTCCGGGCCTGGGTATTTGAAGAGGGGAGCTTTGGCGCCTTGCCCTGGTGCTCACGCACGGCCTTCTCGAGCCCCTTCCAGGCCGGGTCGTCGGCAAGCAGCTCGCTGCTGATTTTCCGCAGCTCGTCCGGGGTCCACTCCTCCAGCGGCTTCGAGAGGACCGCCAGGTAGCGCGGAGGAAGCAACAGGGACGGCCCGGCGACCGGACTCACCGACAGACGGAAACGGCCGAGGACATGGTTGCCTCCGTAGTCCTGTGAAAGCCTCAACGAGAGTTTCGACCCGCGAGGCAGTTCGAGAGGAGCGGCAAGAATGAATACCGCAGTGCGGTCCTGGTTGAGCGGGTTCGGCCCGGCGATGGCCCAGCCCTTTGCCGCCTTCCCCTCCCTGGATCCATCGATCGCCTTCTGGATATCGAAATCGTTCTGGGAATGATCGGCGATGGCGCGTCGAAAGGCCGCCTTGCCAAGCTCCTTCCCAGCTCCGCCCAGGACCGAGAGCTCCAGCTCGGAGAGAACGAAGTTGCCG
>DODI01000396.1:6092-6414 GCA_003509045.1 Planctomycetota bacterium
TCGGAGAGAACGAAGTTGCCGTTGCCAGCGCGGCCCGGGCCCTTCTTCGGAAGACTCTTATGGGTCAGGACCTCCAGCCGGAGGGCCATCACCTTCTCGATGCCCGGCTCAAATCCCAGGGTGTAGGTATCCTTGTCGGGCACCTTCCCTCCAAGCAGAACCGATCCATCCCCGAGCGTCTCCAGCGAGGCGCCGGAGGACGCAGCGGCAGCCGACGGCGTGAGAATCTTCCAGCCCGAGGTTGCCAGACCCCCCGGCCCGTCGGCAAGAAGCTCGCCCATTCTTTTTGTTTCATATTCCCGCAGGGGCTTCTCCAGCTCGG
>DODI01000396.1:6727-6873 GCA_003509045.1 Planctomycetota bacterium
CCCGCAGGGGCTTCTCCAGCTCGGCAAGGACCTCCCCGTGAGCGGTCTCTTTCTCCTTATAGGATGCCAGGTCAACCGGCAAGGGAGCGGTGATCTTCTTCTCATCGCAGCTGTTAAAAAAGGCGAAGAGGCTGTAGTACTCGCGC
>DODI01000567.1:0-2510 GCA_003509045.1 Planctomycetota bacterium
CAGGCTGGTGGCGTGGTTGCCGCCGAGGGCTTTGAGCTCACCCTTCATGGCTTCCTCAAGAGGGCGCTCGAACATCTTCGAGATGTCGGGGCGGAAGGGGCCATAGGCCGGACCAAGGAAGCCCGGGCGGGCGCTGTTTCGAACCAGTGGGCGTCCCTGCATGAGATCGACGAAGCAGGGTGCGGGATCGGCCGGCGAGCCCATGAGCCTGGAGAGCACGGCTCCCATAGCCGGGCGCCCACCGATGGAATCCAGGGCCTTGCGGTCAAACCCGGACTGGCACTGGAATGCATCGTGCTGGCTGGAGGCCCCGACCAGCGACCTGATAAAGGCGAACTTGTCAGCGATCGACGCGATCTTCGGCAGCAGCTCGGAGACCAGCAGCCCCGGTATTTTTGATTCGATGGGCTTGAACTCACCTCGAATTTCGCGCGGCGCGTCCGGCTTCAGGTCGATCATGTCCATCTGCGGAGGTCCGCCATCGAGATGGATGTTGATGACCGCCTTGGTCGATGAGCCGATTCCTCCGAGGCTCTCGGCGCGAAGCAGGCCCGCCAGGGTGAGGCCGCAGAAACCGGCCGCGCCTGCGCTCAGGAAGGCGCGGCGTGTGAGACCGTCACAGTGGCTGTATTGCGGTCCGTGAATGTCGAGCATGGCTAAATTCGTTCGCTGATAAGGTGTCGGTCCCGGCCTTCAGAGGATTACAGTCTTCTGCCGCAGACTATTATCGCCCGATTCAGCCTGAAAGACAAAGGATCTTGAAGATGCCGGGAAAGACGCTGTTTAGCGGGATTTGAGTGGTTAGCGATCGGCGGTATCGGCAGAATAGCCGGGTTATTTTTTGCCGAACGCTTTTGTGTTGGCGTGGTTTTTAGGGAGCTTTCTGATGGAATGGTTTGACTGGATGAGTTCAGGGGAGGCCTGGGTCGCGCTGCTGACCCTTACGGGGCTCGAACTGGTTCTCGGTATCGACAATATAGTCTTTATCTCGATACTCACCGGCCGGCTTCCAGAGAAGCAGCGCAAGAGCGCCTGGCGAACGGGCCTTCTCCTGGCCATGGGGATGCGAATTGCCCTGCTCTTCTGCCTTAGCTGGGTTCTCGGCCTGGAGGGCACCTCGCTCTTTACGCTTCCGGTTCTTGAAGCCGACATCTCCGGCCGCGACCTGATCCTGATACTGGGCGGCCTCTTTCTGCTGGGCAAGAGTACCCACGAGATCCACCAAAACCTTGAGGGCCATGAAGGCACTGGCTCTAAGAGCGCTGTCACGGCGGGCTTCGCTGCGACCCTTGTGCAGATCATGCTCCTCGACCTCGTCTTTTCTCTCGACTCGGTCATCACGGCGGTCGGCATGGTCGACCAGCTCCCCGTCATGATCACCGCGGTCGTCATCTCGGTGCTGCTCATGGTTTTCTTCGCCCGCAGCGTCGGCAAGTTCGTCAACGAGCGGCCGACCATCAAGGTGCTCGCCCTGAGCTTCCTGCTCCTGATCGGGATGGCCCTGATGGCCGATGGGCTCGACCTGCATATTCCCAAGGGTTACATCTACTTTGCCATGGGCTTCTCGCTCTTCGTCGAGATGCTCAACCTGAAGGTCATCGAGCTGAAGAACGGGACCCGGGCGAAGGACGCCGCCGGAAAGACCGAGGCCTGAAGAATCACTTCTTCGCGGCGGGGGCCTTCTTGTCGAGTTCTTCGAGCTTGAAGCGGACGCTCACGATGAAGGGAGACTCTCCCTTGACCCAGTGGCCGTAGGTGGTTGTTACGAAGGTGCCGTCGGGGAGCCTCTCGACGCCGGGATAGGCACAGTCAGCGCCGCGGGTATTATCCATGAGGCGGACGCGGTACTGACCCTCCCTGCCCTTGACGATGTCATCGTAGGTGCCGACCCAGCCGACCCAGTCTCCGCGGGTGGAGCTCTCGAGGGTCTGGTCACGGAAAGAGATGAAGAGCCGGCCGTCGGGAGCGTACCTGGCCGTGTGGCGGTCGCCGGTCAGCGAGCCGGGGACCTCACGGGGGGTGGTCCAGGTGACGCCCTCGTCGTTTGAGAAGATCACGTGGCCATTTCGGCGCCGGCTGTTTTCCCTGAAGAGGACGGCAATCTGTTTCCCATCGGGTGATCGCACGGTGCCGGGCTCGCAGAGATGCAGATCCGAACGAGCCAGGATGGCCTCGGGGAAGTTCCAGGACAGTCCGCCGTCTTTTGAGAAGGTCTTGTAGACGGTAAAGAGCGCGCGCTTTGCGCGTTTGCCGTTCTTCGTGAAGAACCTGCCATCGTCGTGGAACAAAGCCATGTAGTTTCCCGGGCCCGTCTTCAGGTCGATCACGCATCCCATGACGACGATTCCGCCCCAGTCACCAAGGGTTTTCAGCGGCGACCAGGTGGCGCCATCGTCTTCTGAGACCGCCAGGCGGGCGGGATAGAGGCCTGAGAACATGATGAGGCGTTTTTTCCCGTCCGGGTCGATGACCCGGTGGAGTGTCGGCACCTCCTTCGAGGTGGCCCAGTT
>DODI01000100.1:0-240 GCA_003509045.1 Planctomycetota bacterium
GATTCCGAGATCCTGACCTTTTCGAGGCTTTCGGGCTTGAAGAAGGTCGCGGTTTTGTTTCGTTCGCTGGCACTGCAGGACGAGGCCTCCGCCCGGACCCTGTTGGGGTCTCTCAACAGCATGGAGCAGGCCATGATCAAGGAGGAGCTCGATTCCATGGGCGTCCTCGGAGCGGATATGGTGATCGATGTTCTCAGGGAGTTCGATGTGCTCTGCGGGATACACAAGGCCTACCGCGAA
>DODI01000100.1:630-3933 GCA_003509045.1 Planctomycetota bacterium
TGGCCCTCGTTCTCGGCAGCCAGAACGGGGTTGATCCGGGATTCGATACAGCCTCGCAAGGAGACGCCTCGCAGCGCCAGGCCGAGGTGCCCGGGCAGGTAGACGGAGAGGGTGACGAAGATGGATCCGGCGAGGGCGCTGGTGAGGTGCAGGCTGAAGCTGAAGACGCGAAGGCGGATGGTGAGGAGACCCTCGCCCTCGCGGATTTCGAGGAGAAAGACCTCGAGGATGTCGTCACCTGAGGGTGCCGGCGGCGTGAGGCCTCCAGCGGGGGCAAGGAAAGAAAATGGAGAGAGCCGAGATGAGAAAGAATGGGCGAATCGGGCTGCGCCGGCTTCCGGTCTTTTTCGTCATCGCGTATCTCAGCGTCCTCAGTAGCTCGGCTTTCGGCTTCCTGTTAGCGCAGGACGGAACGCATGTTCAGCCAGATGAGACTGTCGGCGAATTGTTGAGCGGTTCAGCTCCGCCGGAGACAGCGGCTGTTTCACCCGCCAGCGAGAGCCTGTGGAGAACCACCGGGGTCTTGATACTGGGGGGCGGCCTCGGGGTCCTGTTGCTGCTTTCCTGGCAGCGTCAGCGCCCCTCCTCCGGGGTTACCCGCGGCGGGCGTGCCGCCCTCGAGGTCATTAGCCGGGCCCCGCTCTCACCGAAGCATACCGCCTGCCTGCTCAAGGTGGGCCCCGACAGGCTTCTCGTCGTCGCCCTGTGCGGCGATGCCATGAGTCCCTTGTGCACGATTGAAGGAGAGGATGAGATCGGCAGGGTGCTAGGCGAGCAGGAGCCATCCTCTGCGCGGGCTCCGTGGCTCGACGAAGAGGGTACAGCGGCCGGTACAGCGGTTGGTACAGCGGCCGGTGCCACGCCGGAGGGTGGAGGGGTCGCTCCGGGGGACATCGATGCCGGCTCCGGCCGCGTTTTTGCTTCTTCCAGGCCGACAGATCCTTCAAAGCAGACCAAGGCGGGGCAATGATTCGAGAGAGATATAGATTGCTGAAGATCCTGTGCTGCGGCCTGTTGAGCTGCGGGCTGCCGGCCATCGGAGCTGGACTCTTCGCTGAGGAGGCTGTCGCTGAGGAGGCCGAGGCCGCAGGCGCGGGCGATACTCTCAAGGCTCTTACCGGGCTCGATAGCGAAAATCTCGGCGTTCCCCTCCGAGCCCTGGCGCTGGTCACGGTTTTCGGTGTCGTTCCCTCGATCGTTCTGCTGACGACCTGTTTCCCGAGAATCCTGGTGGTGCTCTTTTTTCTCAGGAAGGCTCTCGGCACCCAGGACCTGCCGCCCAATATGCTCGTTTTTGGCCTCTCCTTCCTGTTGACGGGAGCCGTGATGTTTCCCACCTGGCAGGAGATCCATCAGGAGGCTTATGTGCCCCTGGTGGAAACAAAGGAAATCAACGCGGAGATGGCCCTTCAGAGGGCAGAGCTGCCGGTGAAGAGATTTATGCTTCGGCACACCTTGCGGGATGACCTCAGGCTGATGCTCGGAGTCTCCGCCCAGGGAGCGGGGAGGCCGGCCTTTCCATCGTCCGCTGCCGGAGAGCTCTCCGTAAAGAAGTCGGAGAGCTCCGTCAGTCAGCAGCTGGAGGAGCTCAGTTTTTTCACGATCCTTCCCGCCTTCGTATTGAGCGAGCTGAAGACAGCCTTCCAGCTGGGCTTCCTGCTCTTTCTTCCATTTCTACTGGTCGACCTGGTGGTTTCCGCGGTGCTCGTATCGATGGGAATGATCATGCTGCCTCCCACCCTCGTTTCGTTGCCTCTGAAGATTCTGGTCTTCGTGCTGGTGGATGGATGGAGCCTGGTGGTGGGTCAGCTGCTCGCCGGTATCCAGGGTGGTTAGGGGATAACAGGAGATGCAATCCGTGATGAAGAACAAGGTGATGGTTGCGATGGGTCGGAGTCTTCCGGGCTCCCCGGGAGAGGAGGACTGATGGAGACAGCTATCGAACTCTCACGCGGCGCCCTCTCAACGGCCATCGAGCTTGCCCTGCCGGTGATGGTGGTAGGCCTGGCGGTTGGGGTGATCGTAAGCGTATTCCAGGCGATGACCCAAGTGCATGACCAGACCCTGTCTTTTATCCCGAAGATCCTGGCCATGGTGGCGGTGATCCTATTGCTGCTGCCCTGGTTCCTCAATGTGATGGCAGGTTATACCCGGACCGTTTTTGAACATCTGGGAGATGGGTTTTTCCCCTGAGATGATGCCCGCAAGCGAATCCCGGAATAAGAAGTGATTGAGATAAATGCAAGAGGTGACGATAGAGCAATGGGTGTTCGAGTCCCTGCCCCCGGCGGCGATTCTCGTCGGCTGCCGCCTGGTGGGACTGTTCATTCCCGCTCCGTTTTTTCGCAGCGGAATGCTGCCCTGGCGATTGAAGATCGCCGTGGTGGCCGTGCTGAGCCTGGGCGTCGTAGTCTCGCCTGTGCTGCGGGAGAGCCTGGCTGGAGTGGAAGAGGGCGTACTCGAGGGCTTGCGGGATCCGTCGCGCTGCTGGCTGATCCTGGCTGGAGAGCTGCTCGTCGGCGTAGCCCTTGGCTGGAGCGTGCTCGTGGTGCTGGCCTGTGCCCAGGGTGCGGCCGACCTGATCTCGCAGCAGGCCGGGCTTACGGCGAGGCTCATCGCCGACCCCCAGTCCGGGGGAGGAGGCTCTCCATTGGGAATTTTCTATCATGGACTGGCCGTCTATCTCCTGCTGGCCTTGAATCTCCATCACAGCCTGATCAGGTCTGTGCTGGAGAGCTTTTCCTGGGTTCCGCCGGGCTCCCTCACGGCGGCCTCGGTGCCAATCGTCCTGGGACGCCTGGGGCTCGAGGTTGGTGGGGAGCTCTTCCTGGCGGCCCTGGTGCTTGCATTGCCCATCGTCCTTTCTCTCGCCCTGGTAACGATGGCCCAGGCCGCGCTGGGAAGGGCGCTTCCCCAGGCCGAGCTGTTTACCCTGGGCTTGCCGGTAAGGCTGCTGGTCGGAATGGCGGCGCTCTACGCGTCGCTGCCGGTCTCGGTAAGGTATGTGGGCGGGATGCTGCGTTCGGCAGTGAGGGATGGAGAAGGTTTTCTTTCGAGCTGGAGCGGCTGATGGTTTCCGGAGGTAATGGATAAAAAAGATGTCGTCGCATTGGGACCAGAAAACTGAGAAACCTACCGAGGCAAGGCGCCGTCTTGCCCGGGAGCAGGGACGCGTCGCGGTAAGCAGTGACCTCGTTGCGGCCTTTTCCCTGCTCTGGATTCTCCTGGCGTTTCGCCAGCTCGGAGGTCCGTTTCTTGAGCGCGCCACGACCAGGGTCGGTGAGCTGCTGCGGGAAGCCTTTG
>DODI01000050.1:0-4924 GCA_003509045.1 Planctomycetota bacterium
GAAGCTGATGGCTGTGACCCAGTTTTTGTGTCCTTCCATGGTCCTGGTCAGCTTCATTTTTCCGCCCAATTGCGTGCGCCAGAGCTTGATCAGCTTGTCCGTTCCGGCTGTGGCAAGGGTTTCTCCGTCAGGGGAGATCGAGACGGACCAGACCGTGCTCTTGTGCGGTTGGAAGCCGCTAAGCTTTGTTCCTGATCCGGTGTCGAAAAAGCTAGCCTGTCCCGGCTTGATCGTCAGCGTCTCTCCGCCGCCGGCGGCGATGACTTCCCCATTTCCTGAAACAGCGATAGAGGTAATCCAGCTCGAGTGGCCGGGGAAGGTTTCAGGCGCCAGGCGGCCTGAATCTTCAGCGAATCCGAAGGTAAAGGACAGGAGGATGGCGCAGGCAAGCAGGCTTGTGCTGACGATGGGGTGGATTCGCATATTACTCATGAGTGTTCAGGGGTCCTCTAAATGTTGAAACGAACCCTCTGGCTCATTTCCACTTTCCTTATAAACCGGCTTTACCGGGGACTGATGGGCTTGGTTTTATGGCCGAGTAAAAATATAATCCTTGTGCGAGGGCGGCGTTTTCGAGTCCACCCATATCTTAGCGAACAGGTCCATTTCGGCAGAAATATGCACATCGAAGATAAACACGACGGCTTGAAAAAACTTCAGCTGGAAAAGCTCACGGATCTCCTGAAAGAGATCTATCCCAGCAATAGTTTTTATCGGCATAAATTAGACAAATCTGGTTTCAAAATATCCGACCTGGACGAGAGCGGAACCCTTGAAGAACTGCTTGGAAAGCTTCCGTTTACAGAGAAATCAGAGCTCCAGGCCGACCAGGAAAAATTTCCTCCTTATGGATCGAATCTGACCTATGAGCTGGATTGCTACCGTCGCATCCATCGAACATCAGGGACCACGGGAGAGCCCATTTACTGGCTGGATACTGCTGATAGCTGGCAATGGTTCATCGACTGCTGGAAGAAGGTCTATGTCGGGGTAGGCCTTGAGAAGTCAGACCGTATTTTCTTTCCTTTCTCCTTTGGACCTTTTATTGGGTTCTGGGGCGCCTTCGAGGCAGGCCTCCAGCTAGGCAACTTTTGCCTGGCGGGGGGAGGCATGAGCTCCGTCGGGCGCCTTGCCTACCTGCTCGAGCACGAGATCACCGTGGTTTGCTGTACGCCTACCTATGCCCTTCACCTCGCCGAGGTGGCCGAAGAAAACAGCATTGAGCTTTCAGACAGCTCTGTCCGACTTCTTGTTGTCGCTGGCGAGCCGGGGGGGCTGGTTCCCGGTACACGCAAGCGCATTGCTGAGCTGTGGGGGGGCGAGGTGAGGGACCATCACGGGATGACAGAAATCGGATGTGTTACCTATGAATCCCGGGAAAGCCCAGGGGCGCTCTGCCCTCTGGAGGAGGATTTCATCATCGAGGTTGTCAGGCCAGGCTCCAGTGAAGAGGTTGAGGCTGGAGATGCCGGAGAGCTGGTGCTTACCAACCTTGGGCGAAGCGGCAGTCCCCTCCTGCGCTACAGGACGGGTGATATGGTGAGGTTGAAGATCCAGGATGGACAAGGAGGGGCAGCCCGGGGCGCCGACCTTAAACTCTTCGATGGAGGGATCCTCGGACGAGCGGACGACATGTTTTTTGTCAGAGGAAACAATGTCTACCCCACCGCAATCGAAACCGTTATACGGGAATTTCGCGAGGTTGCGGAATATCGCCTGCGGGTGGTAGAGTCTGAGGACTTGAATTCCCTTGAAGTGGACATTGAGCCCGCCGGCCGTGCCGGTGAAGACGACTCCGCTGCCTTGGAAGAACTTCCAGGGCGCATTGCCAAGGCTTTACACGATGCCCTGCTGTTTAGAGTCAGGGTGAGCCTTGTGGATCGGGGGAGCTTGCCTCGACATGAATTGAAAGCCAGGAGATTGGTCAGAGAGAAGGATAACCAGTGATGAACTTGCGCGAAAAACCGGTTTTATTTCAGACCTCGGCCCTCATTGCCGCCGTTGTGACCACAGGACTCTTGTTGCAGGGCAGCGTTGCCGCCGATGAGTGGCCCGCATGGCGCGGAACTGGCCAGCGGGGCTTCTCCCCTGAGAAAAATCTGCCTGCCAAATGGTCAAAGGATGGTGAGAACCTGCTCTGGACAATGCCTGTTGGCGCGCGTTCGGCCCCCGTTGCCTGGGACGGGCGGATCTACGTCCTCCACCTTACCGGCCAGGGAGAAACCTGGCAGGAGGAGGTCGTGTGCATGGACGCTGAATCCGGCAAGGTTCTCTGGCGTTACGCCTTTAATATTTTCCTTACCGACATACCCTCAACTCGTGTCGGCTGGTCCAATCCATGTGTCGATCCTGAGACGGGCAATGTAATTGTTCATGGCGTCCAGGGGGTTTTCGCCTGCATCGACAAGGAAGGAAAGCTGGTCTGGCGTCACTCGCTCACCGAGGAGTTTGGCAGGATCTCCGGCTATGGAGGCCGGACCCATACACCCATGGTGGATGAGGGCCGGGTTGTTATCAGCTTTCTTAATTCATCCTGGGGCAAGCAGGGAAGAGGTTCGCACAGGTATCTCGCTCTCGACAAGCTCACCGGCGAGACCATCTGGTGGTCGACTCCGGGCGGCGCGCCGCTTGACACCACCTATTCGATGCCTTCCGTGGCGGTTATCGATGGTGTCCGGACCCTGGTGGTTGGTTGCGCGGATGGCAATGTCTATGGGTTGAAATCATCGACAGGCGAGAAGGTCTGGACCTTCCGGTTGTCCAAGCGCGGGCTCAATGCTTCGGTTATTGTGCACGGCGGTCTTGTCTACGCCTGCCATAGCGAAGAAAACCAGCTCAGCACTGATTCCAAGCAGCCCGTGATGGGCCGAGTCGTATGCTTTAAGGCAGCGGGGGCGGGCGACATCACCGAGACGAACGAGGTCTGGAGGGTCGATGGCCTGACAGCGGGGTACTCCTCGCCGGCTGCCGATGACAAGTACCTCTATGTCGGATCGAACTCTGCAAACATCCACTGCTTTGATCTAAAGACAGGCAAGGAGGCCTGGGTTCACAATGTCGGCACGGTCCTCAAGGCATCTCCTGTTGTCGGGGATGGCAAGCTCTACGTGGGCGAGGTCAGCGGCCACTTCTCTATATTGAAGCTTGGAGACAAGAAGGCCGTAACCCTGAGCAAGGAGAAGTTCGCGCTGAAAGATGGGCGTCCTGTGGAAATTAACGGATCCGCATGCATCGCCAGGGGGAAGGTGTATTTCTGTACTTCACAAAACATTTACTGCATTGGTAAGGCTTCCGCCGGCGCTGGCGGGGCAGGAATTCCATGGCCAGCCAGCGCAGGAAAGGCTGAGGCCGGAGCGAAGCCCGCGCATATCCAGGTGCTGCCTGCCGAGGTGGAGACCTACCCGGGAAAGACTCTCGCCTTCAAGGCGCTGTTGTTTGATTCGAAGGGAAGGCTTATTGGCGAATGCGCCCCGGAGTGGTCCGTGTCCGGCCTGAGCGGCAAAGTGGATGCCAAGGGCGTGCTGTCCACTACCCGGGACGGCTCCTTCCAGGGGGGGGCCCTGACAGCCTCCCATGCAGGCCTTAAGGGCTCCGCCCGAGTCAGGGTTGTTCCTTCGCTCCCTTTGAAGATTGACTTTGAAGATCGCAAGCCAGGGCTCGCCCCCTCAGGCTGGATCAGCGCGGGGCCGGTCAAATTCAAGATCGTCGACCTGGATGGCAATAAGGTGCTCAAGAAGCTCTCCGACAAGCCGAAGTTCATTCTTGCAAGGATGTACTTCGGGCTTCATTCCCAGAAAGGTTACACCTTTCAATTGGACATGATGGGGACAGAGCAGAAATTTCAGCTTCCCGATATGGGTTTCTTTGTCAGCAGGTATCGCTTTGATCTGCTTGGGAACCGCCAGGGCGCCAGGATCGTCTCCTGGTCTCCCATGCCAAGACTTGAAAAAAAGATAAGGTTCAAATGGGATCCAAAGGTCTGGTACACCGCCAAGATGGAGGTGGAGCGTTCTGGCGGCAAGGCCATCGTGCGAGCCAAGGTCTGGAAGCGAGGGACGGAAGAGCCGGCTGCATGGACTATTGAAGCGAAAGATTCGACCCCCAACCTCAGCGGAGCCCCGGGACTCTACGCCTACTCTGCCGGAAGCACAGACAAGAAAATCGGCGGCGAGATTTTCTACGACAACATCATTATCACTGAAAACAAATAAACGGCCCGCCCTCCTCAGGGTCCGGCTCCTTGCCGGCCTGTGCTGCGGCATTAATGAAAGAAGATTCGATGCATCTTGAAAATACTGACAGGCCACATTACCGATTGCCGGCGATGCTGCTGTTCGCCGTGATCTCGGTGGCCATTGCCGGCGGCTGTGAGGTCCTTCTGGATAATGAGGAAAAGTCAAAAGAGGCGCCGGCCGCGGCCGGGAAGGACACAAAGGATCCTGTCGGGGAAGCTCCCGCAAAAAAAACCGATTCAAAGAAAGATGCCAAGGTTGCCCAGAGCTGGCCCATGTGGGGGGGGCAGACGTCCAGGAATATGGCCAACAGCTTCGCTACGGGCGTTCCCTCCTCCTGGGATGTCTCGAGCGGGAAAAACATCAAGTGGGCCGCCCCTCTCGGCTCTCAAAGCTATGGCAATCCAAGCATTGCAGATGGAAGGGTGTTCGTCGGTACGAACAACGAGGGTAAGAGGAACCCCGACATCGCCGGCGACAAGGGAAATGTCATGTGCTTCTCTGCGGCCGATGGCACGCTCCTCTGGCAGGCGGTTCATGACAAGCTCAGCCAGGGCCGTGTGAATGACTGGCCGGAGCAGGGGATCTGCTCGTCTCCGGTAATTGAAGACGGGTTCATTTACTATATCAGCAATCGCTGCGAGCTGGTTTGCGCTGATGTCGAGGGGTTCCGCGATGGCGAAAATGATGGG
>DODI01000539.1:0-4268 GCA_003509045.1 Planctomycetota bacterium
TTCTGTACTTCTCGAGGTCCTTGCCCTTGGGGCGGCTGGCCCGAAAACAGATGGTCTTCCCGTCCGGCGAAAAGAACGGCCCTCCATCATAGCCCGGGATGTCGGTCAGCTGTCGCTGGTCGCTTCCATCCGGCTTCATGTCCCAGATCTCGAGGTCGCCGGTACGTGCCGAGGTAAAAACAATGCGCGAGCCATCGCGGGCGTAGGTGGGCTCGGCATCGTAGCCCCGGGCATCGGTAAGCCTCCGCAGGTCCCCGCCTTCCGCGCTTTCACTGAAAATATCAAAGTCCTCGTAAACCCTCCAGACATAGGGTGGCGGGGGCGGTGGGGGGGGAGGACAATCCGGCGAGCCCAGGTGGGTCGAGGCGTAAACGATGCGGCTCCCGTCTGGGGAAAAATACGAGCAGGTGGTGCGGCCCTTGCCTGTCGACACACGCCGCCGGCCTGATCCATCGATGTTCATTACAAAAATCTGATCGCACTTCAGCTCGCCATGGGTGCTCTGGAAAACCAGCTGGCGGCCATCTCCGGAAAAATACGCCTCGGCGTTTTCCCCTTCAAATGTGAGCTGGCGCACGTTCACCAGATGCCTCTCCCCCTCAACTGACGCAACCGCCCTTGCCCGGGGGCGCAGGCCCTCGCCCCAACGCTCAGCGAAACAACCCGCCCCCAGGCTGGCCGCGAGCGCCAGCAGGGCACCCCCGGTAAAAATGGCCCTTGAATGATTCATTCGGCATCTCTCCTGTCATATTGCGTCAGGAAGGGAATGATCTTGCTGACGATGAAATCCGAGACGGTCCCGATCTGCCGCTCGCTCTGGTCGAGATTGCCGGCAGGGATCGGGGTCTTAAAAGTTCCCACGTTTTCTATGTATACCGAGCGCCGGTCACGCAGATAGGACTCGACCCGCACATTAAAGGCGGCGGGCTGCTCCTTGGTAGCCGGGAATACCAGGCGAAAGCCGTGCAGGCTCACCGGGCGCTCAAACTCTCGCAGGTCATCCTGCGGCACCCTGAAGATGCTGCCGGCCAGGAACTCGGCCGCCGAACCGAAGGCGTTTGGCGTGCAGACCGCCCGCACGGTTACCTGCTGCACCAGGATGGCGCCGAGGCCGAGGCCCGGCAGCGCCTCTTCCAGCACAGTTCTGACCTTTTTTCCGAACTGCTCCGCAGTTGTCCCCATGTGGTCCTCGGCAAACTGAAGCCGGTCGCCAGCGAAAGTAAGCCGGGAAAAGCCCCTGCCCCCCGAGCCCTGCTTTTCTATCCGCGCCCCTGTTGATGTGCGGATGAAGTTCTCATAACCACTGGTATTACAGACCTTATTGTAGACCTCACGAACCTGCTCAATCGTGTATTTCGCGGGTAAATGTACACATTCGCAAAGCAGGCTGATGGTGCTGGGTTCGCTGAACATTCCAAGTTTTTCTCAAGTCCGAGTGCGATTTGACCGAAGTAATACTTACGAGAGTAAACTCTTGATACCCGTCCACCGTGGGGTGGTGCTCTACCGGGCACTCCTCCGCGGTTTTTTTTATCCCTGGCGACAAGCCAGGCGTTCGACGGAGGCCTCTATTCTATATAGAGACCCTGCAGGCGAAGCTCCTCCCCAAGATCCTTCGCCACCTTCTCGTTTTTTGCGCCTCGGACTGCCACGACCTTGTCATTGAGCCGCTCGAAGGCGACGCTCTGCCGTTCAAAAACTTCCGCAAGACGATCGACCGCCTCCAACGACTCTCCCCTGAAAAGAGTGGCGCGTTCCCTGTGAAGAATTTCGACTGCCTGGGCCCATTCTTTTAGAGAGAACTCAACGTTGTGAGGCATCTCATTGCGGCTGTATTCCTTGAGCGAGCCGAGGAGCTGCTCGGCGGTAAACCCGGAACAGATACCTCTCTTGACGCTCTCGCGCGTAAGGCGGTAGCGCTTCACCCGGCCGGAGCCCAGCCGGTCGGCAAAGCGGCTCAACACAAGGTTCGCCTCATCCTCCAGCGGCATCTCGGGAAACACCAGGACCTCGAAATCAGGATTGATGAGCGCCGGGCGGCCAAGAGAATCCCCCTCCTCCCAATCCTTCAGACCGAAGAAGCGCTGGCCGAGATCGGACAGCCGCAGGGCCTGGATGACGCCGCCATGCAGGCCAACATCGACCAGCCCCATGAGCGCCATGCGATGGACGACCCAATAGCTCAGGTCGTGATAGAGCTTGGCCATGGAAACCTTGATAGGGTCGACGATTCCCCTGCGCTTGCTGTGATGCTCATCGTCACACCGCGCCTGGTATTCTTCGTGGATTCCCTCTTCCTCCAGGGTGGCGAGGAACCGCGCCACCACCGCGCTGAGGAAGGGCTGGAGCGACAGCCAGGAGCCCGGGCTCGTCTCCTGCAGTTGCGCGAGAAAGATCTTCCGGAGGCTCTTCTGATGAAAGCTCCAATGCCCATCCTGGTGATCGGACAGGAAGAGCTCAAAAAGCGCCTGGAGCTTCTCCCGCAACGAGTTTTCCTGCCACCCGCTTCGGCGAAGCGGGGTGGGCACCAGCTGATGGTCCTCTACGTCGAAGAAGCGGAGGCGGCGAGCCGTGCCCAGGAGATGCTGAACAACCTTGCCCTCGAAAACATCCTGGTACCGGGTCGAGATCAACGAAGATGAGATCCTGTCCTCTATTTTTTTGTAGAGCCTCCCCTCCCGGGTAACCTCCAGCTTGTCGGATCGCAGCAGGTCCAGCAGGCGCTCAAGGTCGATGGCGAAGTCGCTGCCGAGAAAAACCTCCGACTCGTTGGCCTCGACGAGCTCCCGGCTGCTCTCCAGGAAGGCCTCGTAGAGGTTCTCCTGGTACAAAACCAGCGCCTCTTCTTCGAACTTGAGCCCGTAATCGTTCAGGTTCAACACCCCAACCGTGCCCAGCGACGCATCCTCGAGAAGGCTCCGCCAGCTCTGGGGGAAGAGGCCCTCTTCGTCAGCGGCGGCGGCGGTTTCAAGCGTCACCGAGTCTCCGTTTTTCCAGGACGAGACCTCTGAATGCGGCAGGATCCCGTGACTTTCCTCAGCGGCCTTCAGGGCAACCTTGCGCAGGATCGCGTCCGAAAGCTTCTTGATCCGGCCGATCAAGCGGGAAGAGGCCTCCTTCTCAGAGCCGGAAGACCTCAAGCTCAACATCTCCATCGGCCCGCGATCCTCTATGGAAACCGTGCGCCGGAGGGCATGGCCAAGCTCCTCCGGGATCGTGAAGCGGTCGTGCCGACCGCCTCCCCCGGCCTGGTTGCGGTCCTTGTATACAAAGCCGCCGCCAACCAGGGAACGAAGAATCGTTTCGACTTCGTAGTCGGCGATCTGCTCTCCGTGCCTTCCCGAGCGGACCTCAGGCAGGGTGCCCTGGTAGCCTTCACGCCCCAGCAAAGAAATGAGAAACGCGCGGTGAGTTCCGCCCAGCCCCTCAAAGCGCTCGCGCACGGCATCCTGGTTGCTCATGCATTTAAATAAAACGCTGGCGAGTTTCTCCTTGGCGCTCTCCCTGCCGCTCTCAGGCAGCCAGTATAAATGGTAGCTCTGCAGGTCGGCCTTCGGACTGCTTGTTAGAAAATCTTTCAGGAACATTGGGTTTACTGCGCTCCTTCTTTTTCCCTTTCGGGCTCCACCTCGTTCACCGTTTCCACCAACTCTTCGGCCTCCATGATCCGGTACGAATAGCCCTGCTCGGTAAGAAAGAGCTGTCGCTTTTCCGCGAATTCCTGCTCTCGGCTGCTGACTGCGATGCCGCTGCCGCGAGTGACCAGGGAATAAAATACCGCGCAACCGGCATCCTGTTTCGGCCGCAAAATCCGTCCGAGGCGCTGCGCCTCTTCCTGCCGGGACCCGAAGGTCCCTGAAATCTGTATCGCCACATTCGCATCCGGAAGATCAACGGCAAAGTTGCCCACCTTGCTGACAACCAGGGTCTGGATCTCGCCGCTGCGAAAACCTTCGTATAATTCATCGCGCGTCTGCTGCGGCGTCTTGCCCGTGATCAGCGGGGCGTCGAGCGCCTCCGCAACCAGATCCAGCTGCTCCAGGTACTGCCCCAGGACGAGAATGTGATCCGTCGCATGGCGTCTTACCAGGTTCTTGATGACATCCATCTTGGCCGGGTTTTCCGACGCGATTCGGAACTTGCCTCGCCGGCCGGCCAACTGGTAGTCCTCTTTCCAGTCGGACACCAGCTCGACCCTGACCTCGACGCATTCCGCATTGGCGATCCAGCCGCCGCTCTCGAGCGATCTCCAGGGAACATCGTATTTT
>DODI01000329.1:0-2711 GCA_003509045.1 Planctomycetota bacterium
CCGGGTTGCCGGGTCTCCTTGATGGCTGGAAGCCCCTCTGCCTCCGCCGACCGCCTCGCCATCTTCGAAAGCTCAACGACCGCCGCGTGGAGGCCGCCTGAATAATCCCCCTTCTTGAACCTCGGGATCATGGCCGAGCGGGTGATCTTCAGGCAATGGGCATCATGGGCTCTTCCCCACTCCGCCCCCAGCTCAATCCGGCTTTCCCGGTCGCCGATGCTGACCAGCAACAGGATCCCCTTGTTGATGAGTTCTCCCTCCGTCCCACGCTTGCCGATCTGCCACTTGTCGAACCAGGACTGGGCAAGACGCGCGATGGAAGAGCCCCCCTGACCGTATTTCCCCATCGAGTGAACGGTAACAACGAAGATGGGAGTATCGTGCCGCTCGAACCCGGTCTCCTGTAATTTCCTGATCGCCTCCTCGTGCTGGGGCTTGACCACATTGGCGTAGTCCTGCAGAAACTCGCGCGGCCCGGGCTGGGGCGGGATCTCAGGAGCAGCGTACGCCGGCAGGGCTGAAAGAAGCAGCAAGGCCGATAGGCTCAGCGGTTTATTCATGGCCAGACGGATCCTGTCGAAGGGGAGGCGAGGTGCCCTCAGGGTCTTGGGTGGAAGAAGAGCACATGGTTGTCAAGCTCATCGGGATTGATCTCCCGAGAAGCCGGCAGGGACAAAGCCAGCTTCGCGCCGGCATCCTCGACAACCTTTACAAAAGCATCCGCAAACTTTCCTTCCGTCAGGAGCTTCGCGGCGTTGTCTTTCAGCTCCTCGAGTCCTTCAGCTCCGAGGACGCCCAGGGCAGCCTCATCCGCGAGGACCACCAGGCGCCTCTCCCTCAGGGAGATGTAGACGAGCAGGCCTGTACGGCCGGCGGTGGTGGCCATTCCGGCCGTGGCGAAGACAAAGGCTGCCGAGCGCGCGACCTCCTCCTCCTCCTCCCGATCGAGGACGAAGAGACCGCGCAGCCGGGGAAAGAAGCTGGCGAGCAGGGTCCCGGCGATAAATCCTCCCAAAACGATCAGGACCTGCCAGAGAGGATCCAGGGCGGGAAGCTCGCCCCAGCTTCCCTCGGGCTGCAGGTAAAGGCGTACCGCATGCGCCAGGAGCACAGCGACGACTCCCACAAAGAGCCCGGCCAGCGATTCCCCCCGGTCGTAGCGCCCGGACTCGGTAGCCAGCGCGCAGACGATTTCAGCGGAAGTTTTCTCTTCCACCCCGGCAATCGTCTCCCGGACCTTCAGCCGGCCATCTTCTCCCATCAGCTTATCTGCGTTCATCGTTATCGCCTTTTGTCATAATCCATCACCAGCTCCCTGAGGCTCCTCCGCCTCCAGAGAAACCGCCGCTGCTGAAACCGCCACCACCGCCGCCGCTCCCGCCTCCTCCTCCTCCGCCGCCTCTGCCGCCCTTCATGCCCATAAACAAAAACAATGCGAGGACGATGATGTAGGTCAGCAAACCAGCGGCTATGAGCACAACTCCGGCTATCAGGAGTCCCTTCTGGTTCTTGGGATATTTGAAGGAGAGACCGATCAGCGCAATCCCGACAATCACGCAGACGATGACCAGGCCTGTGGGCAGGGTCGGCAGCCCCTGGCCGGAAGAACGAGAGCTCCTGTAGCTGCGCCCGGAGCTGCTCCGGGGAGCCGCCTGTCCGGGCGGCGTACCAGCCATCTCCGCAAGTGCCTGTACCCCCGACTCGATCCCGCCGGCAAAGTCGCCTTTTTTGAATCTTGGAACGATCCTGGTGTTCATGATAACGGAGCAATGCCTGTCCCAGTCCCTTCCCCAATCGGCTCCCAGCTCGATCCTGGCCTTTCGGTCACCGACGCTAACCAGCAACAGGATCCCCCTGTTGATGAGCTCCCCCTCCCCTCCCCGTTTGCCAATCTCCCATTTATTGAACCAGGTATAACCAAAGCGCTCGATGGACCAGTCCTTAGGGCCGTATTCCCGCATCGAGTTGATGGTCACCACGACAATAGGCGTGTTCTGTTCGTGGTAGGAGGCGAGCTGGACCTGGTGAAGCTTCTTTTCCGCTGCTTCATCAAGCAGCTCGGCATAATCAGCTGTGGGATAATCTTCCGCTGGAGGAGCGGGGATCTTGATTCCCGCGAAGCGAAAATCCTCTTCCTCAGACACCTTCGGGGTCGACTCGTCCGGCTTCTCGGCGGCAGCCTCGTCCTTCTTCGGAGGCGGCTCGCCCGGCTTCTCGTCCGCAGCCTCGTCCTTCTTCGGAGGCGACTCGTCCGGCTTCTCGGCGGCAGCTTCGTTCTTCTCCGGGGAAGGCTCGGCCGGCTTGGGATCTTCCTGGCAGACCGCGGCTGCAGAGAGGAGCGAAAGGAGGACCGCTACCGCGGCACAGCGAATCGAATTAACTGAACACCGGAAGAGGTCAGGCAAGACAGTGGTCTCCTATGCTTATTTACGAACCCCGACGGGCGCTTCATTCTAACCGGCATAGCTTCCTTGTCCCTACTGCAGCAAAAGACCAAAGACGAATCAAGCTATTCGAATGGACTATTTCGCCTCTTAAGAAAGATGATCGCGAGACCGCGGGATGTTACGCTTTTTCGATCATGAAAAAACTCAGCCCCTGCCTATTGCTCTCCCTGGCCCTGGCGGCCTCGAACCAGTCTCTCAGCGCCGAGCTGCGCCTTCCCAACATCTTCGGCGACGGCATGGTTCTCCAACGCGGCAAGCCGGCGG
>DODI01000311.1:0-2976 GCA_003509045.1 Planctomycetota bacterium
AGTCCGTCTCCGCAGAACAAGGGGTAGCCGAGCCAGTGGCTCCTGACCCGGAATGAACACCTGAGATGGGAACATCCCTGACGCCAGAACAGATCACCGAACGCCTGTCGAAGCAATTCGGCGACGAGCTTTCGGTCCACCTGCCGCCCGGCGAGAGCGCGGCCCAGGTCGCCATCGTCAGCCGCGAGTCGCTCGAAGACACGCTCAGCTTCCTGCAATCAGAGACCGGCCTGGAATTCGACTTCCTGGTAGATGTAACGGCTGTCGACTACCTCCATTTTGACGACCCCTCGATCCAGGAACGATTCGCCGCCGTTTACCAGCTCTATTCGACAATCCACAACCACCGGTTCACGCTGAAGACTCCCGTCCCGGAGGACGACGCCTGGGTCCCCAGCGCTGTCGAGCTCTGGGGCTCGGCCTTGTGGGCGGAGCGGGAAACCCACGACATGTACGGGATCCGCTTTAAAGGTAACCCTGACATGCGACGCCTGCTGATGCCGGAAGACTTCCCCGGCTTTCCCCTCAGGAAAGACTACCCCCTGAGAGGCCGCGGCGAGCGGGATGCCTTCCCTCAATACCTTGACTCTGGGCCCATCTCTGGCGGTGCCGGGAAAGAAGGAGGTGGCGCGTGAGCGAAGAACGCAAGGCTCCCGGCATGACCGGTGAAGCCGCCGAACAAAGCCCCCCGGAGGCGCTCGGCCCCGAGCTCCTGCGAAAGGGGCTGGCCGCCGACCCCGAATACCGCGGCGAACATCCCGAGCCCCGATTCTTCATCACGGATGAAGCTGAAGACGACTTCGGCGGGAAGACCATGACCCTGAACCTCGGCCCCCAGCATCCGGCCACCCACGGGACCCTGCGGGTCATCCTGAAGGTACGCGGCGAAAAAATTGTCGCGGCCGATACCGAGATCGGCTTCCTGCATACCGGGTTCGAGAAGCTTTCAGAGCACATGAGCTACCAGCAGTGGGTCACTGTCACCGACCGCATGAACTACATGTCGGCCATGAACAACAACGTCGGCTACGCCATCGCCTGCGAGGAGCTTCTTGGAGTTGAGGTGCCGCGCAGGGCGCAGGTCATCCGGGTCATCCTCAGCGAGTTCTCACGCCTCGCCGACCACATCGTCTGCAACGGACTGGCGGGAATGGACGTCGGCGCCTTCAGCCTGATGTTCTGGGCTTTCGAGCGACGTGAAAAAGTCTACGATCTCATGGAGGCCGTCACCGGCACCCGGCTGACCACCAGCTACACCCGCATCGGCGGGGTCTTCCGCGACGTACCCGCCGACTTCGACTCAATGGTCAAGGACCTCGTCACCGAGTTCAGGCGGTTCCTCGAAGAGATGAGGTCGATGACGATCGGCAACCGGATCTTTGAGGATCGTATGCGCGGAGTGGGGATCATCTCCTCCGCGGATGCGGTGAATTGGGGGCTCACCGGCCCCATCCTGCGGGCCAGCGGGATCGCCTACGATGTTCGAAAGGCCAGGCCGTACAGCGGCTACGAGCGCTACGACTTCGAGGTGCCTACGCAGGAAGGCGGCGACAGCTACTCGCGCTTCGTCCAGAGACTTGAAGAATGCGAACAGAGTCTCGACATCATCTCCCAGGCCATCGAGGACCTGCCAGAGGGGCCTGTGCTGAGCGATGACAAGAAGATCTCCCTGCCTGAGAAAGACGAGGTCCACCAGAACATCGAGAGCCTGATCCATCACTTCAAGCAGATCATGTTCGGACACGGCATCCTGCCTGAACGGGGCCGCGAGGTCTACGCCTCCACAGAGAGCCCCAACGGAGAGCTGGGCTTCTATATGGTGTCAGATGGAGAGATGAACTCCTACAAGACCCGGGTGCGGCCTCCCTCGATCTTCCACTTTGCCGTGCTCCCGAAGCTGATCGAGGGCCTGATGATCAGCGATGCCGTCGCCGTGCTCGCCACCCTGAACGTCATAGCGGGAGAACTTGACCGATGAGCGATGCTCCCGCCGTGAAAAAGAAATTCTCGAAGAAGGGCCTTGAGTTCATCGACTGGCTCCTGGGACGCTACCCGAACAAGCAGGCCGCTCTCCTGCCGGTGCTGAGGCTGGCCGAGGAGGAGTTTGGCAACATCGACAATGACTCTGTGATGCTGGCGGCTGAGACACTTGAGCTCTCTCCAGGCTATGTCTGGGGAGTCCTCACCTTCTATACCCACTACCGCAGGGAGGGCGATGGCAAATACCTGCTGCAGGTCTGCAGCACCCTGCCCTGCGCGCTCAGGGGGTGCCGGGATATCCAGCACCGTCTCGAGGAGAAGCTTGGGATCGAGGCGGGCGAGACCACAGAGGACGGCCTCTTCACGCTGAAGAAGGTCGAATGCCTGGGTTCCTGCGATACGGCCCCGGTGGTGCAGGTCAACGAAAAGTACCACGAGAACCTCGACATCGAGGAACTCGATAAATTGCTGGAGACGCTGCGTGGCTGAAATCAAACCGGAAAAATTCGAGAAGGTTCTGACAAAATACGTCGACCAGGAAGGCTCCGCCTCGCTCGATTTCTACCGCGGCCATGGCGGCTACGAGGCGGCTGAGCGAGTCCTGAAGGAGCTCAAGCCCGACGAGGTCATCGAGACGGTCAAGGATTCGAACCTCCGGGGACGCGGCGGAGCCGGCTTTCCCTGCGGCCGGAAGTGGTCCTTCGTCCCCAAGGACACCGACAAGCCGAAGTACCTGGTGGTCAACGCTGATGAAAGCGAACCCGGCACCTTCAAGGACAGGGTGATCATGGAACGCGACCCTCACCAGCTCATCGAGGGCTCCCTCATCTCCGCCTACGCGCTCGACAGCCACATCTGCTACATCTATATCCGGGGCGAATACTACGATGCCTTCCTCTCCATGCAGAAAGCCATCGATGAGGCCTACGAGGCTGGAATTCTCGGTGAAAACGTTCTCGGCACCGGCTTCCGGCTCGACATGACCATGCACCGCGG
>DODI01000311.1:3306-3453 GCA_003509045.1 Planctomycetota bacterium
GCCGGAGCCTACATCTGCGGCGAAGAAACCGGGCTCCTGAGCTCTCTCGAGGGCAAGCGCGGCCTGCCGAAGATCAAACCCCCGTTTCCGGCCGTGGAGGGACTCTTCCGCTGCCCGACAGTGGTCAACAACGTCGAGACCCTCTCC
>DODI01000116.1:0-4591 GCA_003509045.1 Planctomycetota bacterium
TTCAAGGATGTTTTGAAGGACGAGCTTCATCCCGATCTCCTCGAGTATCGTCAGGACGGCCGCTTTGAGCTGTCCTATGATTTCAACCGGAAGAACTCAAAACAGGCGGGCGTGTTTACCAGGAAGATCGGCAAGAGCACCAGGGACCCATTCCGCTGGACGCTCCGCGAAGAGGATTGCCTTCGATACCATGTTCCCGGCCTGCGAATCGCCGATAAGGGGAGCGCTCTTCTGCGCGTCTGGTGGGAAGACGACGTCGAGGTCGAGGTGAATTTTCGCCAGCAGGTGACCATGAGTCCCAGGAACGTATTCGCTGTAGTCTTCAACAATAAGAGCAACGCGGCGGTCGGCTCAAACTACGGCAGCCAGTGCGCCCTGTTTTCGCGTGGAAGGTTGCTCAAGAGAACGCGGGAGAAGATCAGGGGTGTCAACTTCAACCAGTCTAACTCGATCGGGCTCAGGGTCCGCTCAGGCCAGTTTGCCGCCTGCAGGGATGGAGTCGTTTCGAGCCGCGGCAGCTATCCTGAGAAAAAATTCCAGAGCGGCCGGGTCGGCTTCTTCTGGGGCGGGTCTCTGGCGGGAGTGATCGAGAGCCTGAAGATCACCGGTCGAATCGATTACGAACGTACCTTGGAGGACTTTTCCAAGAAGCGCCGATAGAGCCGCAGCCTTCCCCGCTGTTTTTTCAGCGTTTTTTCGGATCCAGTCTTTCGCCCTCCAGGGTCTTCGGATCGAGGAGGTAGTTGCCGCCGGAGCTCGACAGGAAGATCCTGTCGCCGAGCGGGCAGATCCACTTGGTCCCGGACCAGGGCTTTTTCGTCGAGCGGGAGCCGGGGGATTTTGGCGAGACCCGGTGCAGGTCGTCGCCGACGAGGAGGTGGAGGTAGCCTCCGGCGGTGGTCACGTAGCGGGTGTCTTCCCAGTCGCCCTTGCTGTCTTTGATCTTCCAGCGTGTCGGATTCACCTCGTCGATGCCCGTGGCGGTGACGACGTAGAGCCGGTGCTTGTTCTTTCCCACGGCGTTCTCGAGGGAGACCAGGCCGCGGACGTTCTCCCATTTTTTCGGGCAGGTCTCGTAGGTCCAGGTCTTCGTCTCCGCCTGGTCGAGGACTCCCCCGGTCATGATGTAGAGCTGGTCGCCGAGCATCGCCGTATGCTCGGCCTTCGTCCACCGCTCCTGCGGCGCCTTGAAGGAGCTCTTCGTTTCCTTGCCCCGGGCGTAGTCGTAGGTGCTTGTTTCGAGGCACCACTGCGGGTCTGGAGGGGCTGCGTACAGGGTGACCTTGTTGGCGAGAACCTCGCAGGAGCCGTCCGTGGTCAACCAGAGACCGACCCTCCGCGCGCCCAGCACCCGGTTGGAGAACAGGCTGATGTTTTTTGTCGGCCAGGCCTTGAACTCGTCCGGCTCAACGCTGATGGCGACAGTCCGGGGGTCGACAACCAGGTTGCCTGAGATGATCACATCGCTCGAGCGAGAGCAGACCAGCGCGGCGCAATACCAGCGCGGCTGCTTCGACGCGGGGTCGTGGTCGAGGATGAGATTGTTCTGGATCCGGACGTTCGATCCTTTCGCGGCGCGGGCCAGGTAGATGCTGTGGCGGGTGCATTCCCTGATGAAGTTGTCTGAGACCCTGACGTTGGTGGCGTTCTCGATGTGGATGCCGTAGCCCCAGCCGGCATCGGTTCCGATCGTCGGCCCGATGATGTTGCGGTCGACGCTGACATCCGAGTAGCTGCCGTTCTCTCCAGCGGCGATGCTGATGCCGACGGCCACCTTTTCAATCTTCAGGTTGGTGAAACGGAGCCCCTTGATCTTCGTGCTGCCGGAGTAGTTGCCGATGGCGTGGGTGTTTTCCTTGAGCGGGAGGGTGCCGCTGATCGTCAGTCCCTGGATCGTTACGTTGGAGAGGTTGCTGCCGATGTAGAAACCGAACTTGACCCCGGGGGAGAGCTCGATGCGGGTTTTCTCCCGGTCCCGGCCGAGGATGGTGATGTTGCTCTTGTTCTCGAGGAGCACCGCCTGCAGGTGGGGCTCCTGGGGCTTCAGCTTGTAGGTTCCAGGCGCGAGCAGGAAGGCCGTGTTGGCGCGGGCGTTACGGATGAGCGCGGCGAGGTCCTGTCCCGGGCGAACCTTGACGTACCTTGTTCTGGCCTCGGCCCGGGATGCGCAGAAAGCGGAGCAGAGCAGGGCGAGGGAAATTAGGACAGGGGCTGATTTGGGCATGGCTTTGATCCGTCCCCAGTCTATCTGAGCCGGTATCGACGGCCAAGAAATCGATCAGTTTTCTTCTTTGTCGTCGGCCTCTCCAGGAGGGGGTGAGAGGTTGCGCAGGGCGGCGGTTTCTGGCAGGCTCGTTGCATGAAAATCCAAAATACCATCCAGTCCATCGTAGGAGTTTCGCTCCTGGTCTTCGCGTGCGTCTTCTGGTCCGCGCTTGCTGCCGGGGATGGGAAGCCCACCCTCTGCGTAGGTAACTACCAGTCGGAGGCCGATGCGGTCAGGCAGCTGGCGCGTTTCAAGAAGACTCACTCGAACCTGGCTGAGTGGAAAACGCGCGAGGCGAAGATTCGCAGGCAGATCCTGACCGGCGCGGGTCTCGACCCGCTACCGAAGAAAACCCCGCTCAACCCGGTCTACGGTAAGAAGGTCGAGTTCAAGGGCTATTCGGCCGAGCCGGCCGGCTTTGAGGCCATTCCCGGTTTCTTCGTCTACGGAACCCTCTACCGCCCCCTGGGCCGGAAGGGCTCCTTTCCAGCGGTGCTCTGTCCCCACGGACATTACCGCGGCCCCGAGGGCGCCCGCCAGCGTTCCGATCAGCAGCATCGTTGCGCGACGCTCGCCCGCATGGGCGCGGTCGTTTTTTCCTACGATATGCTTGGCTTCGGGGACTCACAGTTTCTCGGCTGGAATCACAGCCATCGCCAGGCGCTCACCCTGCAGACCTGGAGCAGCATCCGGGCGATCGATTTCGTGCAGTCGCTGCCCTCTGTAGATGACGGGCGCATCGGGGTTACTGGCTGCTCAGGCGGCGGCACGCAGACCTTCCTGCTGACCGCGGTCGATGCGCGCGTCACGGTCTCGGTGCCGGTGGTCATGGTTTCGGCCCATTTCTTCGGCGGCTGTCATTGCGAGAGCGGCATGCCGATTCACAAGACGCCTTCGCTCGAGACCAGCAATGTTGAATTCGCGGCTCTGGCGGTTCCCCGTCCTCTGAAGCTGATCTCCGTCGGTGGCGACTGGACCAAGAACACGCCCAAGGTCGAATACCCCTACATCCGTGGGATCTACAGCTACTTCGGCAAGGAGGGCAATGTTGAGAATTCCCATTTCGCCAAAGAGCAGCACGGCTACGAGTTCTCCAAGCGCCAGGCCATGTACCCCTTTATGGTCAAGCACCTGGGGCTCGATCCTGCGGGGGTGCTGGACAAGGCGACCGGAAAATTCGACGAGACAGGAACCCGGCTGCAGAAGACCTCTGAGATGCGTGTTTTCGCATCCCGCGCGAAGATGCCGGCCCACACCCTGAAGCCCGGCTCCAGGGTGACCCTCCCAAGGTAGCCATCGCCGCGGAGTTCGATCTCGAAAAAAAAACGCCTCCTTGATTTGCATTTTCCCAAAGAGCCTTCATAAAAATAATCTCTACATAGATCAGTCGTGAAGCTGAGGAATCTTTCAGGCACGGTTGGATCCTGAAAGCGCCAGAGCTACAGGTGGATAGAAACACAACGAACATGATGTTCTTAAAGGAGAGACCTCATGGATGAATACGACTATGACTACGAGAGAGACAGGAGGCGGGGTCCCAGCTTCCCCCTCTACAAGGTCCACAGTGCAGGGAGCCTTTCTGGTGCCGGCTTCTGGATCGTTCTCGCCGTCATTCTCTACTGTCTATTCGGATGAGCCGGACTTGAGGACATGCAACAGAAGGGCTGGCAGCGACTGCGACGATCGTAAAAGGAAGAATCAGGCATAATCAGGCAGATAGAAGGACAGGCTCATAAGTGAAGAAACCGATTTCTGCCGGGGAGTCCCCGGCCTGAATCGACAAAAGAAAGGCGGGACAATTGACTTCAGGTGATCTGTACAAGAGGGGCAGTCATTATTTCAAGGAGAAGAGCTGGAAGAACGCGATCCGGTTCTTCTCTCGCGCCATCAAGCTCGACGCGGAGTTTTCAGACGCTTATATCAAGAGGGGAAAGGCCTATTGCGAGCAGGATGAGCCCATGTACAACCTTGCCCTTCTCGATTTCAACAAGGCGGTTCGGCTGAAACCCGATGATTCCCGGATCTACCGCGCCCGGGGGTACGCCTACTACATGCTGAGTAAGTACAGCAAGGCCATCGGTGATTGCAATCGGTCGCTGCGGATTGATTCGAAGCAGAGCTTTCTCTATGTCGTTCGAGCGATGTCGTACCTGTGTCAAGATCGAGACAGGACGGAGGCGGTGGATGACCTGGATCAGCTCAGCGAAAACTTTGAGAACGAAATCGAATCCCTGGGATCGTTTGATGCTGAGGCGATCGATGAAAAACCAGCTGATACGAGTCTGCCCGGAGAAGGAGAGAGTGTCGAAGGAGAGAGCGCCGAAG
>DODI01000116.1:4926-6490 GCA_003509045.1 Planctomycetota bacterium
AAATTCTTCCGCCGCACAGACCTTCCGTCCATTGCAGCCCAGCCCGGCAGCTCGGGTCGTTGTTGACCTGGATTCTTACGAAAACCAGGCCTGGAAGGATGCCCAGGGGGCCGATTACGCGGCGCTCGAGGATCTCAGCAAGGCGGTGCTGCTCGAACCTGAGTACAGCTACGCCTTCTGGTGCCGGGGCAACCTCTATCTCGAGAACTCACTTTTCGATACGGCCATTGTTGACTACACAGAGGCTATTCGCCTGGCGAACGATGATATCCCCTACCCCTATTTGAAGAGAGGCCAGGCGTATGAGGGTAAGGGCTGGTTTGACCACGCCCTGAGGGATTACAACCAGGCGATCGTCCGCGATGGCAGCCAAGGTGAGTTTTTCTGGCTGCGGGGAGAGCTCTGGGAGTCAAAGGGCGAATACGCCAAGGCTCGTGACGATTTCGAGACCGCCCAGCGGCTCGGCTACCGCGCGGATGAGGAAGGCTGAGGTTTCTCTCTTTTTCGGATCAGGGTTCCAGCGTACGGATGTAGACGTTGGCGAAGCCGATCGGGCCGCCCGGGATGATGCGGATAGGTCCCTTCGTGGCGACGCCATCGAGCTCCTTGTCGGTAAAGAGCTGCCTGCCGTTGAGCTTGAGGCTCAGCTTGTCGCCCCGCAGCTCTCCCTCGAAGCGGTTCCAGCCCTTCGATTTCAGGGTTGAATCGATCGTGATCGCGGCGATCGCTGAGTCACGCAGCAGGACCTTGCAGGTCGCCAGTTTCTTCGGGGTCTGGACATCGAAGATGAAGCCGAAGTCAGAGAAGGATTCCGTCGTTACGAGGGACTTGTCGTCGGCCTTTGATTTTCCCGTATAGCGGAAGGTCCAGTTGCGCGATTGCCAGCCCTTGCCGGCCGATTCCCAGCCTGAGAGGTCGACGCCTGTATAGATACAGCGGTAGCCCCGGTCGGCGATGGCGGTCTGGCCGGGTTCGAGCGGGGTGTCGGGCAGCTCGCGGATCCGCAGGTTGCGGTAATGGACGATGCCGCCCTCGGATTCGAGGCAGATATAGCCTTTGCGGGGGCTGGCGTTTTTGCCATTGGTCACGACCTTGCCGTTGACCGCGAGGGAGATCGTTCCATCGTTACAGGTGATGCGGTAGTGGTTCCATTCCGGGGTCGGCTTCGAGCGGTTCTCGGTGGGAAAAGCCCGGCTGCCGCCGCGGCCGTTAATGGGGGTCATTTTCGCCCCGTGGATCGGGAAGATGTCGCCGTGGGTGGTATAGCCCCTGGTGTTGCCGTAGGAGTTCTCCAGCACCTGGACCTCGACGCCGCGGTGGAAGGGCTGTCCGCGGGCGGTGATGTCATCAGCCCAGACGAAGATCCCGGCATTGCCGCGGGGCTTCATGTGGCGCCACTCGACCTCCATGATGAAGTTCTGGTACATGCGCTTCGTTCGCATCTCACCGGTCGGCTTGCCGGAGCAGATGATCATCCCGTCCTTCACGCTCCACGTGGAGGGGGCGGTGTTGACCTTGACCCAGCCGTCGAGGTTTTTGCCGTTGAAGAGCGGCTTGAACTTGG
>DODI01000116.1:6779-6952 GCA_003509045.1 Planctomycetota bacterium
GAGGTTTTTGCCGTTGAAGAGTGGGCGGAATTCTTCCTTCTTATCCTCTGAGGTGATAGCGGGGAGGGTGAACAGGAAGGCCAGTACGGGCAACAGCCTGAGGGTTTTCATGATTCATGATCTCCTGGGTTTATTTCTACCATGGATAAGATAACCCAAGCTGCTGGTGAAAA
>DODI01000034.1:0-4262 GCA_003509045.1 Planctomycetota bacterium
TCGAGGCCCACCGCAGTCCTCATCAGGCCAACCAGACTGTCCTTGAACTCGTTGGTCCAGATCGCCGGGTTCTCCTCAACAAGTTGCATCAGCAACTGCCTCAGAAGCTCGATGTGGTTGGATTCGTCCCGGAGGGTGTAGCTGAACATCTGGCCGATGCCGGGGAACTTGTTCTGACGCCACAGGGAGAGAATCATGCCGAAGAGACCGTAGAATTGAGTCCCCTCCATGCATTGACCGAAGACGAACATGTTCTTGGCCAACTCCTGGATGTTCTCGATCTTGGTCATGTCGAGGTCCCGCCGCAGATCCTTGGAGATGCGCGTCACGAACTCGTTCTTCGCGACAATACTCTCAACATCGACGAACATCGCCTCGCACTCATGCGGATCGATTCCAAGCGAGCTGATCATATAGAGCAGCGAGTCGGCATGGATGTTCTCCTCGTGCGCGTGGCGGCCAAGAACGAGCTTCAGCTCGGGAGCCGTCACTATCTCCCGAATGACGTGAAGGATGTTGTCACCAACGATGCCCTCGGCCGCGGAGAAATAGCCGATCCCCATCCGGACAATCCACCGGTCGGAGTCACTGAGCTGGTCGGCGCTCCTCCACTGTTCGATATCCTTGTTCATCGGAATATCTTCCGGCTCCCAGTGGTTCGCCTTCATATTGCGATACAAGTCGTAGGCCCACTGGTATTTGAGCGGCAGAAGGTTGAAGGTCATCGTGTCGATGCCATTGATCACCTTCTTCGCAGCGAAGACCTCCTCCGCCTTCTTCTTATCAAGTACGAAGCGCTTCCCCCCCACCTCGATGATCTTCTTGCCCGCGACGCTTTCGCCCCCCTCAGCCACGGCCACACTGGAAGAACCCGACAACTCCACTGGTTGTTCCTGCGTCACCCTCTCCTCCTGGCTTTCGAATCCCATAAGCTTCCTCTCCAATTCCCTGGTCCATCTATTAAAGAATGCGCCGCCGGGCCAAGCCTCGGCATTCGAGAAGAACACCATAGACTGAGCGACTCTCCCGCTGGAAAAACCATCGGGAATTCTTGAATACCACCAGCTTCCTTATCTCTAAACCACCAACCCGTTTCTCTCCACCAGGAGAAGAACCGGCCTCCGCGTCCAGGTTGCCGAGAGCGATGCTGTTTTTCCTCTTCGCATCTCGATCTTCAGGTTCCGCACTTCATGAAGAACCATACCTGCGCGCCAGGACGGTATCCTAACAGGCTAACTCGATTCTCTTCACCTCCGCTTAAATGCGAGGGGGACTCATGCAAACCGGCACCGACCACTAAAGCGACACCATCCTCGCATCGGGGTCCGACCAACTCGCGGCCCCGAGAAGCCACCCTCCAAAAAACTCCAACCTACCGAGCATCCCGTTGTGGCGCTGGCCCCCGGGGGTGTCTCAACCCTCGAAGAAGACCGGCGGCGGCCGGCAGATGCGGCCTGCACAGAGGTAAACTCGCAACAAAATCTCCCAGCCGATCTTGAAATCCGAGTACCGGGGACCCGTAAAATTACCGGCCCAACCGAAACTCCTTCAACCGGCCAACCTCACCGAACGAAAAACATTCGTGGGAGATTCTCCCGGATAACACTACATAATCCGTGAGAAACATCACACTACTACAAGATGTAGTTCAGTCAAGGATCCATTTCCTCCCCATCTGCGATGAATGGCCACTTTCCTCGACTTATGAGCGAAAAAATAGTTCCAGAGCCAATGCAGATGCTGGCCGTTGCCAGATCGGACGGGATTGAGTTCAGTGGAAGCGCCTGATACCATCTCCCCTCCTCACAAACCGAAGCAAAATGATCGCCGCAGCGGCGAACCTAATCGTGGCCTTAAAAAACAAACGTTCTAACACCGACAGCGCGGGAGCCCCTCTCTATGAGAAGATCATCCCGCGCGCCGAGCATCCTATCTCCCGGAAGAATATCGACAAGGATGCGCTCAGGGTCATGCAACGCCTGAACAAGCACGGCCACGAAGCCTACCTGGTCGGAGGTGCGGTCAGAGATCTCTATATTGGCAAGACCCCCAAGGATTACGACATCGCCACCGCTGCGACGCCATCTAGGCTCAGGAAGATTTTTCGTAACTGCAGGATCATTGGCCGGCGTTTCAAAATCGGTCATATCTACTTCCACGATGGAAAAATCATCGAGGTCGCCACCTTCCGCCAGAGCGCGGCCAAGGCCGAGAAATCAACCAAGGGGATCGTCCGCTCCGAAAGCGGAGTCATTCTCAGAGACAACGCCTATGGAACTCCCCAGGAAGATGCCCGGCGCAGGGACCTGACCATCAACGGCCTCTTCTACGACCTCAAAACATTTTCCGTTCTCGACTACGTTGATGGAGTCAAGGATCTCAAGTCGAACATCGTTCGCATGATCTCGGATCCTGATCTCAGCTTTGCCGAAGATCCCGTCAGGATGTTGAGGGCCCTGCGCCACGCGGGGCGGACGGGCTTCAGAATTGAAGACCGGACAATGGACTCGATCATTCGAAATCACTCAGACATCCTGCAGGCCAATTCTTCCCGTCTCCTCGAGGAACTGCTCAAGGATCTCCGCAGCGGCGCGGCCGCTCCTTTTTTCAAGGCCATCCTCCAGGCGCATCTCATGGGAGACCTGCTGCCTGTTCTTTACGCTCAACTGCTGGACTCGGGAAGCTCTCATCCTTTCTGGCGTAGAATCGAAACTCTCGACGACCGCGTTCGCGGCGGCAGCGAGTTCTCCTCGCCCATCTCCCTGTCCATGCTCCTCTATACCACCCTCTTCACCGAGGAGGAGTTCTGGGACGCGAGCCAGCGGATCTCTCCGCTGGCCATGAAGCAGCTGCACAATAACTTCCAGAAGAGCACGGCAGCCATCCAGGTCTCCAGGCGGGATACCGAGAGGATCCTGCAGATCGCGAGAAACCTCAGCACCTTCAATCACCTGCTCAGAAAAGCCCGAACGCCGGGGAAGAAACTCGACAAGAACTATTCCCGCGATGTTCTCGACTGCCTTGAGCTCGAGGTTGAATCGACCGGAGAGCGGCCGGAAATGCTGCTGGAATGGAGCAGGACCGTCCAGAACAATGAACGCAAGCGACAGGCAAAAAGGGCTCAAAACGGCGATCCTGAGGACTCGACAGGCAGCCCCCCGAAAAGACGCAGGCGCCGCAGACGTCGCCGAGGGCACGGAGGAAGCCAGGGCGGCAAGAACAATTGAGGGAGCCTTGCCCCCTTGCTCTCAAGCGGAACTGAGCCGGACGCTCAGTGACGCTTTAAGTCGAGGTGGCGACCGGAAGGCGCGGAGGCCTTGCGCCGCATGAACTCGACCAATTCCGCTACCTCTTCAGTCAGCAGGCCCTTCTCGGCAAGCAGAGCGCAGCGGGCCTCGAGAGGAGAACCTCGCTCCTTACGAAAGAGAAGGGAGAAGGCCTTCTTCAGCGCGGCGATCGCCTCCTGGCTGAAACCACCGCGAGACACCCCCACCGTGTTCACAGAGAACGGGGTCGCGCTGATGGAATCAGAACGTCGATCGTGCCTCAGGAAGGGCTCAGCATCCTTGCGCACTCCCGCGAGTCCCCCGATGAAGGAAAATCTCCCCAGGGTGCTGAACTGGCCAACGGCAGAGTTCCCCGCGATGGTGCAGTTTGACTGCACGTAACAATGCCCCGCCAGCAGCACTGAATTGGCGAAGACGCAGTGGTCCTCGACGTAGCAATCGTGTCCCACGTGACAGGCCGCCATCAAGAGGTTGTCATTGCCGATCCTGGTGACCCCCTCACCCTTGGAAGCTCCCCGGTTGACGGTGACACCCTCACGGAAGGTGTTGCGGTCTCCGATCTGCAGCCCGGTAGACTCTCCCTGGTAGCTGAGATCCTGGGGGGCGCCGCCGATCACCGCGCAGGGATAGATCACGTTCTCCCGGCCAAGAACAGCGGGGCCTTTCACCACAGCGTTCTCGCCAATCCGACACCCAGCCCCCACCGTGACGGAGGCCCCGACGACCGCGCCGGGGGAAAGCTCGACGCCTTCGCCGAGCTGGGCGGTCTCATGAACCCAGCCTCCCTGGAACTGCCTGTAACCGGTAACTTCTTCTCGAATAGGATCAGCCATTCAGCCTCCCTTGGTATCCGCAGTATAGCCGACCATCGCCAGGCCTCACAGCCCTGTGTAAAAGAATTGAAGCTCTCCAAGGAGATTCGCTGACAAGCACAGTTCCATTGGGTACTCTTTGCTGAATCATGGTCGCGCAATC